>JAJYIO010000043.1 GCA_021790035.1 bacterium
GCCGCCCAGGGCCCGCAGGCCCAGCACGAAGATGGCAGTGGCGCCCGACCACCAGATGCCGCCCACGAGCAGGGCGGGGACGATCTGCGCCACCGGGGGGAGCGGCTCGTGCGCCAACCAGGCAAGGCCAAGGCTCACCGCACCGGCGAGCAGGCACTTGGTCGCCATGAGGGCCATGGGATCGCGATCGGCCAGGCGCTGCGTGGTCATGTTGTCGCTGGCCCATCCCAGGTAAGCGATCGCCACCATCACGACGCCCGCGAGATGCGTCGCCGGGCCCCCACTCGCCCCGAGGCTCAGAACCACCGCGCCGCCCAGGATGGCGGCCGCGCCCACCGCCTCGGAAAGCCGCAGGGACTCCCCGAAGAACAGGGCGATCGCCACCATGAAGACGCCCTCGAGGTTGCTAAGGAGCGATCCCACGGTCCCGGAGACCTGGCCGAGGCCGTCGAGCTGGAGCCACGATGCCGAGACTCCGCACGCCACGCCCAGGCCGTAGATGCGAGCATCCCGAAGCTCGAGACGGCGAACGGGCTCGATACGGTAGCCGGCAAGCCATCGGACGGCCACCAGCAGGGCGAGCGTCGCGCCGGAGGATGTGTACAGGAAACCGGTCGACAGCAGCGGCGGCATCGTCGCGAGCCAGCGCTTGGCGAGCGGGGTGTACAGGCCGAAGAAGATCACAGTGGCCAGGCCGTAGGCCAGGTCACTCCAGCGGCGGGAATTGCTAGGCATCCACTACGTGGCCTGATGGCACGCCCGGGGCGACCGGTCGTCCGCTACCTGAGGATGTGGCGGGCAAAGGCCCGGCTTCCGGGGTAGTTGGAGCGATCGGCCAGGACCTCGAGATTGGCCTCTCCGGGATAGAACTTGCCGCCGATCTCCCAGGTGGGATACTCGCGAATATTGGCCGCCTTGCAGAGAGCGACGCGCGCCGAAGAGGTCGACGGATCGCATTCGACGTAGTCGATCAACTGGAATGCCTGGCGGCCAAAGAGCTCCTTCTCCCGGAAGCAATGCGGGCAGCGATAGCCGCCGTACATCTTGGCGCCGTTCTCTGCCAGCCACCGGGCCAGCGCCATCTCGGCCGGCCCGGATGTCGTCGGGATCGGGTAGACGGGTTCGGAGAGCGGCACGAGGCCGTTCTGCGGGATGACATTGCCGCCCTGCGGAGGCGGGAAGCCGCCCGGAGCCATCGGGGGCGACGCCTGGTTGCTGGCAGGGGCGCCGAATGCCGCCAGGGCCAGGAAACCCACGAGCAGCCCGCCGATGACGATCCGACCGTTCACCTTGGCCACCGCCGGCCAGAAGTTTGCGAGGCCGAACAAGCTCAGCGAAACCAGGAACGACCCGATGCAGTACAGGCAAACGCCGTGGATCACCGCCACCATCAGGTAGACCAGGTAGCAGCTTATGGTCGCCATCACCGTCGTCAGGCCCCGCAGCAAGAACAGGTTGCCGTCGGGCTTATCGGGGTTCGGGTCCGTCGAGGTCGCCACCCTGGCCCCCAGGATGGGCCACAGCGCCAGGCCGACCACCGACAGGTAGGCCAGCAGGCCCCAGAAGGCGACCGGCATGCCCATCACCACCGAGTACTGGCTGTTGACGACTTCCTCGCAGTTGATGATCGCCGTCTGCGGGCAGGCCAGGGACTGACCCATCGCGTGGGTGACGAGCACGTAGGAGGCGTCGAGAATACCCAGCGTCGCCAGGCCCGCAAGCAGCCAGCGTTGCAAAGACAGAAGTGGGGCAGAACCGGGCTGTGGCATCGTCTTCTCCGAGCGGGAACCAAGAGACAAGGGACTCGAGCCATACGGCACGACGCATAGGATCGTACCCCATGCAAGCCGATCGCGATCAGACGGCCCGGCGGTTCGTTCGGTTTTGCGAAACGCCTCGTCAGCCCACCCGCTCCGGATCCCAGCACAGGTCAGATTCGACGCCGGTTGCCGGCGATTCACCGGGGACTCGATTCGAGACTCCCCGCGCACGAGAACTGCGGCGGAGTCCTGGCGCGATCTGCGACGGCCGGATCTGCGATGGCTCGGGCGCAGGCGCCAGCGCCCGTCCGGTCAGCGGTCGCGGTCAGCCCTGCAACCAGAGGGATTTCCGCTGTAACATGTCCCCCATGGACGCAGTCTTCGAGACCCTGGCCCACAAGTTCAGGAGCGGCGCCTGGTCGGCGGCAGACAACATCCTGAAGGCGGCGGTCACCCCTCCCATCGCGGGCGACGTCGCCGTGCTGCCGCCCCCAGGCAGCGAGGAGCGGCGGAATCTCGAAGCGCGGGGCGAGGAAGCGCTCCGCCAGGGCAAGCTCGGCCTGGTGATCCTCTCGGGCGGCATGGCGACGCGCTTCAACTGGGACCGGCCCAAGGGGGTCTACCCCATCTACGAGGGGAAAAGCTTCCTCGGCTGGAAGCTCGAATGGGCCCGGGCGATCTGCGGCGATCGGATGCCGATCTACATCATGACCAGCTTCCACACCCAGGAGGCGGTGGCCGCTCACCTGGTCGAACACGGATACTTCGGAGTCGATCCCGATCGCATTCGCCTTTTCCAGCAATTCCGGTACCCGCGATTGCTGGCCAGCGGGGAGCGTTTCGTCGATCCCCGGGGGCAAGAGGACAGCGCGGCCCCGGGCCACGGGGATTTTCCCGCGGCGATGCGCCAGTCGGGTCTTCTGGCAGAATTCCTGGCTGCCGGCGGGAGGACCTTGCTGTTCTCCAACGTGGACAACCTCGGAGCCACGCCGGACATGGCCATCGTCGGCTGGCACCTCGCCAGCGGGGCCGAGATGACGGCCGAGGTCGCAGCCAAGGCGCCAGGCGATCGTGGCGGAGCTCCGGCGCGGGTCGATGGCAGGCTCCAGCTCGTCGAGGGCTTTGCGTTTCCGCCCGGGTTCGATCAGAACGCCATCGGGGTCTTCAACACGGCGACCTATTGCTTCGAGGCCCGGGCGCTCGATCGGGATTTCGATCTGCCCTGGTACGTCGTCGAGAAGAAGGTCGATGAAACGGCGGTCATCCAGTTCGAGCACCTGGCCGGCGATCTCTCTACCCGCTTGAATTTCGGTGCCGTCGAGGTCGACCGCGACGATCGGTTCATCCCGGTCAAGGGCCAGGCCGATGTCCCCCAGGCGCAGATCTTGCTGGCTCGCAAGGCGCAGGCCCTGCGCGGGGCGCTGTCGGCTCGTTGAAGCCGCGTTTTCACCTCGACGTCACCGGGGTCTGCAACCTCGCCTGCTCGCACTGTTACCAGGACGACCACGTCGGCCGGCCACTGGCGCTCGAGGACGTCGATCGCATCCTGGCGATGTTCGACCGGATGCGCCGGCATCACGGCGATCGGGGCGAGGGATTTCTGACGCTGGGCGGCGGCGAGCCGACCACGCATCCCGACCTGGCAGAAGTCATCAAGCTTGCAAAGCGATATAATTTCACGTCGCGATTGGTGACAAACGCCACCCTGATCGACTTGCCGCGCGCCTGGGCACTCCGCCGCGCCGGTCTCAAGATGGTGCAGGTCAGCCTCGACGGGGCGACGCGGGAGACCCACGAGGCGATCCGGGGCCCGCGGTCCTGGGACCGGGCGATCGCCGGTATCTCGGCCCTGCGCAAG
Organism: bacterium; assembly: GCA_021790035.1. Lineage (GTDB taxonomy): Bacteria > Cyanobacteriota > Sericytochromatia > S15B-MN24 > VGJW01 > JAJXWQ01. The sequence goes on from JAJYIO010000043.1 coordinate 3,619, forward strand.
GCCCGGATGGTCGTGATCCTGAACGCCGTCATGATCCCCGGGCACAACCTGGGCGAGATCCCGCGCCTGCTCGATCTTTCCCGCCAGCTCGGCGTCTGGGGAATCAAGGTCCAGCGCGTGGTCCCGCGTGGGCACGCGGCCAGGGGCCTGGTGACCCGGGGCGACTTTCACCAGACCCTGGTGGCGCTCCTCGAGCGGGCCGTATCGATTCGCTACCGGCGCCTGATCATGCTGTTCGATCCGCTGGCTCACAACCTGCCGAACCTCTATCCCGAACTCACCCGGCGCCTCTGGTTTCTTTCGACCGACATGTGTCACTGCGATCGCACCGAACTCGTCGAGGTCGACGTCGATGGAGCCATCAGCTACTGCCGGGTCGGCCAGAAGCTCGGGAACGTCTGGGAAGATGACCTGATCGACGTCTGGGCGAATCACCCGCTGCTCGGAGCGATCCGCGAGCGTGGCCCCAGGGGCGCGTGTGGGTCATGTGCGGCGTGGAGTGGTTGCAGGGGGGGATGCCCGGCCGTCACCCACGGCCTCCTCCAGGATGCCAGTGCACCCGACCTGGCCTGTCCTGCCTGGAGCGAGGCCTGAACGGTTTTCCTCTGCGACGGGTCCCCGCCGGCTGCCGTGTCAGAGAAGATCTACGACCGGCGGGATCGTCGGCCGGATATCCGATGGCCTGCTCTCAAGGCGGCCGGCGACGCAGCCCCGGAGCGTGAACGGGCGCGCCGAATCGATCTTGACCTGGACGATCTGGCCTTCGAGGCTCGGATCGCCGGGGAAGAAGACCTCGCGGTTGCCTCGCGTCCGGCCGGTCCAGATCCCGGGGGACCTGCTCGCCGGCCCCTCGACCAGGACTTCTTGCCAGGTGCCGACCAGCCGGCGGTTGCGGCGGAAGCTCGTCTCGGCCACGATCTCGTTCAAGCGAGCCAGGCGATCGCGCTTGATGTCCTCGGGTACCTGGTCCGTACGCTTGCCGGCCGGGGTCCACGGCCGGATCGAATAGGCAGCCGTGTTGTTCGAATCGAACTCGACCTCGCGCACGATCCGCAGCGTGTCCTCGAAATCCGCCTCGGTCTCTCCCGGAAAGCCCACGATGAGGTCGCCGCTGATGGCGGCATCGGGAATGTGGCGCCGGATCATCGCGACCTGCTCCAGGTAACGGGCCACGGTGTGCTGGCGCTTCATTTCGTCGAGCATCCGGTCCGACCCGCTCTGGATGGGAAAGTGGAAGTACTCCATCACGTTCGAGAGCCCGGCGACGGTCCGCACCAGTTCCTCGTCGAGGTCCACGGGATGGCTGGTGAGGAAGCGGATGCGGTTCAGTCCCGGCAGCGGCGATAGCCTCCGCAGCAAGGCCGCCAGCGTGGTGGGCGTCGCCAGGTCGAGCCCGTAGCGGTCCACCGTTTGACCCAGGAGCGTGATCTCCTGGAAGCCCTCGGCCAGCAGGGCGATCACCTCGCGCTCGATCGCCTCGAGCTCGCGGCTCTGGAACGGTCCTCGGGTGAACGGAACGATGCAGTAGCTGCAGAAGTACGAGCAACCATAGATGACAGGCACCCAGGCGTGGTACTTGCCGTCGCGGACCGTCGGCAGGTCGTCGGGGATGGCGTCCCGGAGCTGGCCGATCCGCGTGATGGGCGAACGGGTCTCGCGAACCTCCTCGACGAGGTCGCCGAGCTCGTGGAAATTGTGCGTCCCCACCACCACGTCGACGGCGGGATTGCGGCGGCGGATCTCGGCCTTCATCTCCTGGGCCACGCAGCCCATCACGGCCACGATGACCCCGGGTCGCCTTTGCTTGATCTGACGCCACTCCCCCAGGAGGGAGAAGAGCTTGTCCTCCGCCTTCTCGCGTATCGCACAGGTGTTGACGAGCAGAAGGTCCGCCGCGTCCGCATCATCGGTGGGTTCGTAGCCCTGGCGCGCCAGCAGGCCCAGCGCCCGCTCGGTATCGGAGAGGTTCATCTGGCAACCAAAGGAACGCAGAAAGACCTTGAGTTCGGCCATGGCCTCGAAAGTATCAAAAAGAGGGGAAGCTCTTAGCTTAGATCGTTTTCGGTCTGAAGGCGTCCCCGCTTGACGCCTCGAGCCCGAACCATCCAGGCCCTGCCCCATCTTGACGGAACGGGCCAGGCTGGGCTGCCGAAGCCGTCCGGCCACGGGATCGGCTTACGCGACCGGGGCCGAGCGGCCAAAGATCCGAGAGATGGCCTGATCGTAAGGCGGGCGCAGGACCCCGCGCTCCGTCACGATGCCCTTGATCAAGCCTGCTGGCGTGACGTCGAAAGCCGGGTTGTATACCCGGGCCCCCTCGACGACGACACGCTTGCCCGCAATGTGGGTGACCTCTTCGGGCGAGCGCTCCTCGATCGGGATGAGGTCGCCGGTCGGCATGTCGGGATCGAAGGTAGAAAGCGGAGCTGCGATGTAAAAGGGGATCTGGTGGTGATGTGCCAGGACGGCCAGGCTGTACGTGCCGATCTTGTTGGCGCTGTCTCCGTTCGCGGCGATCCGATCCGCACCCGCGATCACGAGGTCGACGCGGCCCTGCTGCATCAGGTGGCCGGCCATGTTGTCCGTGATGAGGGTGAACGGAATCTGGTCGGTCTGCAGCTCCCAGGCGTTGAGGCGCGCTCCTTGCAGCCGGGGACGTGTCTCGCTGACCCAGACATGGATCTGCTTTCCCGCAGCGCGAGCGGCTCGAATCGTCCCGACGGCCGTGCCGTACTCCACGGTCGCCAGCGACCCGGTGCTGCAGATCGTCAGGACATCCCCGTGATCCGGAAACAGCGCGGCCCCGTTGCGTCCGAGCGCCTGGTTGAGGTCGACATCCTCCTGGGCCATCACCTGAGCCTCGAGCTGGAGGTAGGCCCGCAAGGCGTCGACGTCGAGATGCTGGCGCTCCTGCGCAGCCGTCACCATGCGGTTGATCGCCCACGCCAAATTGACGGCTGTGGGCCTGACCCGCTTGAGCTCCTCGCCGACGAACGCCAGCCGCTCGGCGAGCTCCCGGCCCGACTTGGCCTCGATCGCGTTGGCCGCCAGGACCAAGCCCATCGCGGCGGCCACCCCGATCGCCGGCGCTCCCCGCACCCGCATGGTCGCGATGGCCTCTGCCACCTCCTCGACCCGGGTGAGGTGCAGCACCACGAGCTCATCCGGAAGACGGGTCTGGTCGATCATCTCGACCAGACCCTCTTTCCAATCTACCGTCCTCACCATGCGCTCCTTTTACCGTCGACCGGTCGAGGGGCGCTGGCAGAGGCCAGTGAATGCCTAGGGATACAGGCCCCTGACGCGCAGAGCCTCGGTGACACGACCGACGCCGATGCTGTACGCACCCATCCTAAAGGACAGGCCCTTGCTCGTCACGAGGTTGGCCACGTTGTCGAAGGCGCGCTCGACGAGTTCCTGCAGACGAAGGTTGACTTCGTCCTCGGTCCAGAAGAGCTCGCTCTGGCCCTGGACCCACTCGAAGTAGCTCACGATGACGCCACCCGCGTTGGCCAGGATGTCGGGGATGATCGTGACGCCCTTGCGCTCGAGGATCGCCTCGCCGTCCGGCGTGAGCGGCGCGTTGGCGGCCTCGATGATGAACTCGGCCCTGACTCGATCCGCGTTGGCCTCGGTGATCGAATTCTCCATGGCGGCCGGAATCAGGATGTCGACGTCATGGGTCAACAGGGCGTCGTTGTCCATCGGATCCGCCTCGGGGAAGCCCCGGAGGGATCCGTTGGCCTGCGAGTACTTGAGCATGGCCGGGATATCCAGGCCGTCCTCGTTGTGGTAGCCACCGTACATGTCGCTCACCGCGACGACCTTCAGGCCAGCCAGGTGAGCCAGATGCGCGGCCGTCCCGCCGACGTTGCCGAAGCCCTGGATGGCCACCCGGGCTCCCTTGTGCGGCTGCCCCTTGAACTTGAGCAACTCGAGCAAGTTGGCGACGACGCCCCGCCCGGTCGCCTCGGCTCGGCCGAGCGAACCACCGATGGCAATCGGCTTGCCCGTGACGACCCCGGGGGCCGCGTAGCCGTGGGCGACGCTCCAGGTGTCCATGATCCAGGCCATCTCGCGAGGCCCCGTGTTGAGGTCGGGCGCCGGAATGTCCTTCTTGGGATCGAAGACCGACACCATGTCATTCGTGAAGCGCCGCGTGAGGGCCTCGAGCTCACGAACCGAAAGCTCGCGCGGATCGACCGTGATACCGCCCTTGGCGCCGCCGTAGGGCAGCCCCACGAGGGCGCACTTCCAGGTCATGAGCATGGCCAAGGCCGTCACCTCGTCGATGTCGACGTCGGGGTGGAAGCGCAGGCCGCCCTTGTAGGGACCCAGGGCATTGTTATGCTGCACCCGGTAGCCCGGAAACATACGCACCTGGCCATTGTCCAGGCGCACCGGACTGTGCGTCTCCACCACGCGATCGGGGTAGGTGAGACGCTCGCGCGATCCCGGATCCATGCCCAGGATGTCGGCCACCTTGCTGAGCTGGTGGCGCGCTGAGGTGAGCGGAGAGATCTTGACCGGCTCCTTGACGATCACCTTTCAAAACTCCTTGATCAAGTCGCGGGACGCCTTCGTCACGCTTACTCGATCGTAACACACGGCGCGGGTGCCTGACGATGGTAATCAGCGCAGCGGGCCTGCGAAGATCCGGCGAAACTTGCCCCTCGGGTCAAGTCGCAGTCGAGGGAACCCGGAGAAAACGCCCGGCTCGCACGTCGTCGGCATAGCGCCCGACCGCCTCGCCAATCGTCTCGTGGACCCGGGCGTACCGCGCGGCGTGCTTGGGAACGTGGTCGGTATAGAGGCCGACGAGATCGTGGAAGACCTGGACCTGTCCGTCGCAGTCCGGTCCAGCCCCGATGCCGATGGTGGGAATCGCGAGTTCGGTCCGGATGGCCGCTGCCAGCTCGGGCGGGACGAGTTCGAGGACGAGGGCGCTGGCCCCCGCCTTCTCGAGTTCGAGCGCCTGCTCGCGGATCTCGAGGGCGCGCTCGGGGCTCTTGCCCTGCAATCGGTAGCCGCCGAAGGCATGCACGCTCTGGGGCGTGAAACCGAGATGCGCCACGACCGGGATCCCTTGCTCGACCAGAGCCCGGGTCGCCTGGAGCTGGGCCGGGTTCCCCCCCTCGAGCTTGACAGCCGCAGCTCCGGCCTCCTTCAAGAACCGGCCCCCATTGGCAACGGCCTCGGCCGGTGTGTTGTACGACAGGAAGGGAAGATCGGCGACGACCAGCGCCCGCCTTGCGCCGCGGCTGACGGCTCGTACGTGATGGAGCATCTCCTCCATCGTGACCGGAAGGGTGGTGGGATGGCCCAGCACGACCTGCGCGAGGCTGTCCCCGACCAGTAGCAGGTCCACGCCCGCCTGGTCGAGCGCAACCGCGGTGGAATAGTCGTAGGCCGTCACGGCCACGATGGGCTCACCGCGCTCCTTCATGCGCCTCAGATCGGGAGCGGTGATGGGTTTCAAGAGGCACCTCCAGGCTGTCGCGGGCGTACTCGCCCATTATGCCGCAAAGAAGCTCCTGTCAAGAAATCCGGCGCTCGACCTCGTTGCGAGCTCCGGCGCGACCCCGACAACCTCAGCGATCGATCGTAAAGACCTGGACCCGCCCGTTGCCGCGATCGGCCACGTAAAGCCGATCGTCCGGCCCCACGAGGAGGCCCTCGGGAGAGCTGAACTCGGACGTCCGGGTGCCCCGGTGTCCCAGACTCAGGATCGCCGTGCCCTTGGGATCGAACACCTGGATGCGGTGGTTGAGCGTGTCGGCGACGTAGATGAACCCTTCCCGGTCGACCGCGACGTCCCGGGGGACGCTGAACTGGCCGAGGCCGGTGCCTTTTTGCCCGAAGCCCCTCTGCAACTTGCCGGCCAGGTCGTAGACGTTGACCACAGCGTTGGTCGAGTCGATCACATGGAGCAAACCATCGGGCCCCATGGCCAGTCCCGAGGGAGCTGCCAGACCCTCGGTGATGGTGACCGTCTGGCGCTCGTTCGAGTCGAAGACCAGGACCCGCCGGTTGTTGGGCTCCGAGACGAAGATGGCCCCGCTCCCGGTGATGAGGATCCGCCCCGGCACGGCAGGCTGCTCGGTGGCGGTCCGGCCGCGCTTCCAGACTCCCAGCGGCTGACCCGAGGTGTCGAACTTGTAGATGCGATGATCGAGGTCGTCCGAGACGTACAGGATCCCCTGGGGCGACACGGCCACCGACTTGGGGAACCGGAAGCACTCCTGGTTGACCATCGCGCGGATCTGACCGACCTGGTTTCCGGCGGTGTCGTACATGAGGACGCGGCCATTCTCGGTGTCGGCCACGTACAGACGCCCCTGCGCGTCGAAGGCGATCCCGCGGTTCTGGTTGAACTCTCCGTGCCCGAACCCGCCCTTGCCGAAGACCTGAGCGAAGGCCAGGCCCTTGACCGTCTGCCGGACCGCCAGGGCCGCGTTGACGGCGGCATTGACCGACTTCCCGCTCTGCTCGTACAGCGTGTTGCCGCGCGGCACGACCACGGACGACGCGGAGGCTCCCGCCAGGCGGGGCGCGCCGGGAGCTCCCGCGGGCGGACGGCCGGCTGGTGCCGCGCCGGCCTCGGCGGGAGGAGCCTTGGGGGGGGGCGACTGCGGCTTGGTGACCGCTGACGGCATCGAGAGCTGTGGCCGGGTCGGAGCCGATGGCGCCGCCAGCTGGGGACGGCCCGGAACCGAGGGCGCCGAGAGTTGCGGCCGGCTGCGGCCGGACAACGTCGTCGAACCCGACTTGTTGGTAGGGGTCAACGAGCCTTCGAGCTGGGCCGTCGAGCCGAGCCCCCCGGCAAAGGTGGAGCGGCCGCATCCCGGGCAGACCTTGCTGTTTGGCGGCAGCGAAGCCTGGCAGAAACGACAGCGTTCGAGGGTCGGCACCACGACCGGAGAGCTGGCCGCGGGCTCGCCTCGGAGGGCCTCTTGAAGCGCGTACTGCATCTCGGCAGCACGCTGGTAACGCTCCTCGCGGTTCTTCTTGAGAGCGCGCTGGACCACGGCATCGAGCCGGGGCGGGATGTTGGGGTTGATCTTGGTGAGCGGCTCGGGGGTGTCGTTCATGATACGGAGGATGGTGCCGCCAAGGTTGCCCGCGTCGAACGGGGTCTTGAAGGTCAGCATCTCGTAGAACAGGGCACCCAGCGAGAAGATATCCGCCCGGCCATCGACGTCCCGGGAGTCGGTCAGCTGCTCGGGAGAGATGTAGGCGATCGTTCCCAGAGTCGTCCCCGTCGTC
>JAJYIO010000044.1 GCA_021790035.1 bacterium
CCGGGGCCAGGTACCCGAGCGGCGCCCTGCGGGGCGCCGCTTCGCTCTACGCGATCCTCACGCTACGCGGCGCGAGATTGTTGGTCGGTCCCGGCGCCAGATTCTTGGCCGTGACACTCGAGGGAACCCGCTGGTTCCCTCGAACTCTCTCCCGCTGCGGGCAAGCCGCTACGTAGCTAGGCACTGCAGGCGGCGGTGCTTCGATCCTCCCTCGCAAGCTCGGGCGGCAGCTCGCCTGAAACTTCGATCCTCCCTCGACCTCTCTCCCGCTGCGGGCAAGCCGCTACGTAGCTAGGCACTGCAGGCGGCAAGGATTCTACTTCGAAGGAGGCCGTCCCAGGGAAGGATCAGAAGCTGGCCAGGTCCACGCCCGTGTAGTAGTGCATCAGGATCTGGTCGTAACTCCAGCCGAGATCCGCGTAGGCCTTGGCGCCCCACTGGCTCATACCGAGCCCGTGCCCGAAACCGCCCCCGGTGAACTGCCACCCACCGGCAATGGCCGCCAGCTGGTAACGCGTGCTGGGCAAGCCGGTGGCCAGGCGGAAGGAGTTGGCATCTGCCACGGCGCTGCCGGCGGTGCCGGTAACCGATAGCCAGCGGGCCCGCCCGTGGGCCGTGTAGGTCTGGACGGACAGTCGCTCTGGGCTTCCGACCTCGATTCCCTGCGCCGCGAGACCGGCCTCCACCCTGGCGGCAGACAGCACGCGGGTCCAGTGGGCATAAGGAGAGATGTCGATGTCGTCCACTCCGCGGATGTAGGGAAGATCGATGCCCCATACGGCGATCGCGTCGTCGGTCTGCCCGCCGGACGAAGCGTGGAACAGCGCCGTGATGATCCGCCCCTGGTAAGTCAATCCAAGGCCGTACGTCGCCTGAACGGCGGCGTCCGACGCCAGGGTCTCGGCCGACTCTCCGCCATAGGCCTGATCTCGGGTGTCGCCGTACAGGTCGAATCCCTGGTCCGCGTGCCGGCCGATGTTGGCGGCCGCATACGTGCGAGCGGCGATCGCCTGGGACTCGAGGGCCGCCTCGGGCCATGAGGCCGGCATCTCGGCGGGCACGACGCCCAGCAGGTAGGATTCGAGCGGGAGGCGATCGACCAGCGTCACGCAGTCAAGGGCGCCGGGCGTGGCCAGAGCCTCGAAGGAGCCGCGATACCGGCGCCCGTTCCATTCGAGCGCCCCATCGGCCGCCGGGCTCACCAGGATCGGCGAGGTCTGCGATACCACGACCTGCCCGTTTTCGATCAGGGAGACCTTTCCGCCGCTGGCCTGGAACTCGTAGCTGGCGCCCGCGGGAAGTTGCACGCTCCCGACCGTGGCCGGAGCCGCCATCTTGACCGCGATGGCGGCGCGCCCGACCGAGATCCCGATCCCGATGGAAGCCGGGAGCACATCGCTCCCCAGCAGTCCGAGGCTGGCGGGGAACTGCGGCATCAAGGCGGCTGAACCGCCCGGCACCACAGCCCCCGTCGCACTCAACGACGAGGCGCCGAGCGTCTGCTGCAGGCTACCGTTTCCGCCAAGCTGACCCAGCGGCAGTCCGCAACCGGACAGCAGCGCCGTCAGCGCCGTAGCGCGCAAAAGGTATGAAAATCGAGCTGGCACCATTTCATTTACCTTAACCACGATACTACCCTATCTTAACCGATAGTAGCAATCCGGGTCGGCATCACGGCATCACTAGCCCAGGGGTTCCCGCGCCTGGCCTCGAGTCACTGCCCGAGCGTGGCGAGGGAGGAGGGACATTTCCGCCTGCGCCAGCGCAGGTCTAGGTGGGGGAAGAGCCGGTCCGGACCCCGGCGCAGGGCAAGAAGCCGGCCGCCAGGATGGCCTCGAGGACGGATCCGCTGATGGTGCGGGTCTTGTCGGACAGCGTCCAGCACGCCGCACGGTCTCCCCGCGGGTCGATGTCGCCGATCTTCTGTCCGGGGCGCACCTCCAGACCCGGATGGCTGAGGCCTCGCAGAACGCCCGAGGTCTCGGCTCGAACCGGATGCAACGCCACCGTCGCGACGATCTCGCCGGCCTCGAGGGAATCCCCGATATCGCGGCGGGCCTCGAGGATGCCAGCTGCCGGAGCGCGGAGGACGCGCTGGTGGGACACACCGGCGATGACCCCGGGAGTGCCGGTGTTGGGCGAGGCGAAGCCGCTCGAGATGATGCGGCCCAGATCGTGGCCGCGCTGGGTCTCGATCGCAACGTGGACGTCCTGGCCGGCTTCCAGGCCCGGTCCCAGGCCGATCACGAGGGGGGCGTCGTCGAGCCGGCAATCGAGATTGCGCTTGGCGATCCGGCCGTCGACGATCACGTCCGGCCGCCAGCGCTCCCGGAGCGTACCGGTCAAGTCGACGACCACCGGGATGAAGCCGGCGCCAGCCAGCGCCTCGTCGAGGGATGACTGGTTGCAGACCGGCTCCAGGTCCTCGCCGTAGCCGACCGCACGCACGCCTTCGACCACGACCTCGCCCTCGTAGACGGCCGAGCAGAAGGCCACCGAGCGGCGCACCGCCGTGGGGTGAGCGATCTCGGTCATGGCCACGGCAAACCCGGCCCGCCAGAGACGGTGGGCCGTTCCGGATGCGTGCTCGCCGGCACCCTTGATGAGGACCTTCGTCACGGCTCGCGCGATCGGCACCAGGAGCGCGCTCGGTCTGGATGGATCCGGTCCGAGGAGTCAAAGGGAGCCTGGTGGCGCGGCGCAGCCACCGTGCACAGGGCCTCGTTCAATCCGAAAACGCTCCGGTCATCCGGCCGTCCGCGCGGCCAGGTCGGATCTGCCCGCGGATCCCGTGGTGGAATCGAGCTTGCCCAGGGCGCTCAGGATCTTCTCCGGCGTGAACGGCCAGTCGCGCATCCAGACGCCGACCGCGTCGTGGATCGCGGCGGCGATCGCGGGCGCCGCGCCGTTGGTGGCGATCTCCGAGATGGACTTCCCGCCGAACGGGCCGAAGGGATCGTCGGTCTCGATCAAGACGGCCCGGAAGTCATCGGGCAGATCACCGATGCCCGGCACCTTGTAGTCGGTGAAGTTGGGATTGAGACAGCGGCCGGCGTCGTCGTAGACCATTTCCTCGTACAGGGCATGGCCGATCGTCTTGAGCACCCCGCCGTACACCTGGCCGAGGGCCAGCTCGGGATTGATCGGAGTCCCGCAGTCCTGCAAGGCGTAGTACTTCTGCACCTGCACCGCGCCCGTGCGGGTGTTGACCGCGACCTGGCAGAAGTGGGCGCCGTACGGGAAGGAGCCCTTGTCCGCGATGAAGTGCGCCGTGGCCACCAGCTGGCCCCGGCCGGTGCCGCTCTGCGTGTGCCGGGCGATGGCGTCGTAGGTCACGCGTCCCGTCTTGCCCCGCACGGTCGACGGGAAGACCAGCTCGAGATTCTCGGCCGGTTCGCCCAGGAGCTCGGTCGCGGCGTCCAGGATCTTGCGCTTCATCTCGCGAGCGGCGTTGAGCGCCGCTCCCCCGGAGAAGAAGGTGCCGCTCGACGCGTACGCGCCGGTATCGAAGGGGGTGACGTCGGTATCACCGGACGTGATGGCGAAGTCTTCGATCCTCGCGCACAGCACCTCCGCGGCGAGCTTGCTCGTCAGCGTGTCCAGCCCCGTACCGAGGTCGGCGCCGCCCGAGAGCAGCATGAAGGTGCCGTCGCCGTTCATCGTCAGCGTGGCATTGGCCGAGTCGAGACCCGGCAGACCCGAACCCTGCTGGACGAGCGCCACCCCCTTGCCGATACGCACGTCGACCTCGCCGCTCTCCTCGCGGCGGTTCCAGTCGAGCAGGCGACGGCCCTGGTCGAGCGCCTGATCGAGGCCGCAGGAGTAGACCAGCTGCGGAATTCCCTCGCGGCCTTCGCCCAGGCACTTCAGGATCTCGAGCATCGCCCCCTCGCGCACGCGGTTCTTCTCGAGGAAGTCCATGGGGTTCATGCCGAGCTCCGCGGCCATCTCGCAGATGGCGAGCTGGAGCGCGAAGGCCCCTTGAGGGGCTCCGTACCCTTGATAGGCCCCGCTGGGCGCGACGTTGGAGTAGTAGGCCGACGCCGTGAAGTGTACGTTGTCGCAGAGGAAGAGCGGCAGGGACTTGGAACAGGCGTTCATCGGCACGGTCAGACAGTGCGCGCCGTAGGGTCCCGTGTTGGCCACCGCGTTCATCTCGATGGCGACCAGGGTGCCGTCGCGACGAGCGCCGAGCTTGACCCGGATGGTCATGGGGTGCCGGGTGCGCGAGGCGATGAACTCCTCCTCGCGGGTGTACCGGAAGAGGACGTCTCGACCCGTGATCCAGGTCGCATAGGCCGCCACGTCCTCGAGAACCACGTCCTGCTTGGCGCCGAAGGCTCCGCCGGTCCGTTCCTTGGTCACGCGGATGCGGGTCTCGGGCACGTCGAGGATGCGCGCCACGATCCGGCGAAGGTGCCAGGGAACCTGGGTGGATGCGTGGATGACGAGGCGATCGCCCTCCATCTTGGTGTAGACGATGTGCGGCTCGAGCGGGGTGCTCTGGACCGAGCCGCCGCTGTACTCCCGCTCGAGGATGACGTCGGCCTCGGCGAAGCCTCGCACGACATCCCCGATACCGCCCGATACGCTCGCTGCCAGGTTACGCCGGGGATCGGCGTGGATGGGGAACTGGTAGAGGATCTGGCCGTCGCGCGGATCGGCGCTCGAGTTGTCGAGATCGGCCGGAGCGCCGGTGACGAAGGCCAGCTCGCCGTTGTGGACGATCGGAGCTCCGGGAGCGCGGGCATCCTCGATCGTGAGGACGGGCTCGAGGACCTCGTACTCCACGTCGATGAGCTCGAGGGCCTGCCGGGCGATCTCGGCCGTCTCGGCCACGACGGCAGCGACGCGATCGCCGACGTGGCGAAGCTTCTGGCCGAACATCCGCCGGTCGTAAGGCGAGGGCTCGGGAAATCCCTGGCCCGCCGAGCCGTAGACGATGTCCGGCGTGTTGAGATGCGTCAGCACCGCGACCACGCCAGGTAGGCGCTCGGCCGCCCTGGTGTCGATGCGCTTGATGTAGGCGTGGGCGTGCGGGCTGCCCAGCATCTTGATGTGACAGGTCCGCTCGGGTACCCGGTCCTCGACGAAGGCCCGGCCGCCCCGCACGAAGTTGGGGGCGTCGACCTTGGCCGCTCGCTTGCCCACGACCCGGAGGTCCTCGCGAAATTCCGGGATCACCGGGGGCGCATACGTGGGATCGGCCAGGCGGCGGGCAGCCGTCTGGATGGCCCCGAACACCTGCTCGTAGCCCGTGCAGCGGCAAAACGTGCCCGAGAGCGCGTCCACGATATGCTCGCGGTCGGGATCGGGGTTGCGTTCCAGCAGCTCCTGGGCCGCCGTCAGCATCGAAGGAGTGCAGTAGCCGCACTGCACGATCCCGGATTCGACAAACGCGGCCTGCAGCACGGACAGCTGCCGGGGATCCCGCACCGCCCCGGCGGACGCCGCCGCCGAAAGGGACTGCACCGTGCGGATCTCCTTGCCCTCCACCTGGCCCGCGACCAGCAGGCACGTGTTGACCTGCCGACCTTCAACGAGGACCGCGCAGGCCCCGCAGGAGCCCTCGCCATTGCAGCCGTTGCGAGCCGAGAGGATCCCGGCCCGTACGAGCGCCTCCCTGAGGTTGTCGCCGGGCGCGGCGGCCAGATCCCTGAGCTTTCCGTCGAGCGTCACGCGCACGGTCATCGGCCTGCCTCCTCGAACGTGTCCTTCCAGGCCCGGGCCAGGGCGTCTGCCACCAGCACTCCGGCCATGTAACGCTTGAACCGGGCGCTGCCACGGACATCGGAACGGGGATCCACCGCGCCTTCGACGGCGGTCGCAATCTCCCCGGGAGCAGGCAGGACCGCGCCGGCAAGGGCTTGCTCCACGGTCGCGAGCCGCACGGCGCGGGGGCCGATCCCGCCGACGGCCACGATCGGCCGATCCAGGCGGTCTCCGTCGCGCCCCAGACTCACCGCGGCGTGGAGCAGCGAGAGGTCGCCAGCCGTGCGGGCGTAGCGGGCCAGCCCCGAGCCCCGGCCGCCCGAGGGGACCGGGACGTGGACCCAGCAGAGGAGGCCCTCGAGGCCACTCTCGAGCACGGCCTCGAGGCTCCGGACGCGAGACGAACGGCCCTGGCCGTCGCCGCCGGTCATCTCCCGCGCCAGATCCGCGGCGCCCGGCGCCGCGGTGCCATCGTCCGGCAACGCCTCGACCACGCTGGCTTCCAGGGTCAGCAAGGCGGGCAGGAGCGCCCCGTGGGGCTCCATCGCGCCGATCTGGCCGCCGATCGTGGCCTGGTTGCGAATGTTGCGGTTGCCGACCAGCAAGGCGGCCTGGCGGAGGGCCGCGGGAACGACCGGGGCCTCGACGAGGGCCTGCAGGGTGACTCCGGCGCCAAGGGCGATCTGGCCAGGACGCGCTTCGAGCCGACCGAGATCGAGCCCATCCAGGCTGATCAGGGGGCCGGTCCGGCCCGAGAACCGGCTAGAATTGACGAGCGTGCCCCCTGCCAGGAACGTGGCGGCGGCGCCCAGATCCCGCTTGAGGGTGAGTGCGGCGGCGATCGTGGCGGGTCGGTGGAATTCCCGGGTCATGCGTCTTCCTTCGATGTCGGCCGGGCAACCTCCGCACGGTGTTGCCTTGCCGGCCCCTATTATTGCAGTTTCGGCCCCCTCGCGTGCGGCGTGGCGCAAAGTCGACGGGCGTTCAGGGCCTGATACGGATTGCCTGGTTTGCCCCTGTGGATGAATCATTGGAGCGGACCATCTGGACCAAATGGGATCTGGACGGCCCAGCGAAGGGCACTCCCTTGCCCGCAGATTCCGGTCATCGAGGACGACGTTTCGACCTTCCGTCTGATCTTCGGCGAGCCCAGATTTAGCGCCTCCGGGGCGAGGGCGTCGGGGTTTTCGTCGCGCTGCGCGGCCAGGGGGGATCACGTCGGCCATCTCCTGCCCGCGTCTACCGAAGGAGTCGACTGATGCGCCGACCACGTCTTGCCGAACCGGCCAGCGCTGCCGTCCTCTTGCCGATCGTCATGGCGCTGACCTTGGCCTCGGGCTGCTCGCGGCCAGATCCCGGGTTTCTCGGCTCCGGTACGATCGACGCTCGGGAGGTCACCTTGTCGGCCAACTTCGGCGGGCAGATCGTGAGCCTGGCTCTTCACGAAGGAGAGGCGGTCAAGGTGGGCCAGGTCCTCGGCCAGATCGACATGGCCAGGCTCAAGGCCCAGCTCGACGAGCTCTCGGCGCAGGGCGCTCAGATCGCCGCCAAGCAGGCCGCGCTCGCGGCTTCGACCGCGCAGCTGGCAGCCCGGCAGGGAGCGCTTGCCGTCGCCTCGAGACGGGCCAAGGATACCTCCCAGCAGGTCGCCGCCTCCTATCGGCTAGCCAGCGCCAATCTGGCCCGCATCCGGGCCCTTTACGCCGGCGGCGGCACGACGCGCGAGCAGCTCGACACCGTGACGACGGCGGACGAGACGTCCCGGGAGGCGCTGCACACGGCGGATCTCGCCTTTGCCGATCTCGCCACCCGGCGCCAGTCCCTGGCGGCCGAACGCCAGGGGCTGGGAGCCCAGCGCCAGGGTCTGGCCGCAGAGTCGCAGCAACTCGCGGCGCAGCGGGAACTGGTCGGCGTCCGGCTCCACGACGCCACCATCGTCTCTCCCACCAGCGGCGTCATCGAGAAGAAGTTCGTGGAGCAAGGGGAGACGGCCGCCCCCGGTAGCCCGATCTGCGCGATCGCCGACCTCTCGGACATGTGGGTCCGCGTGTACCTCGACGAGAAGACGCTCGCTCGGATCTCGGTGGGTTCTCGCCTGCGGGTCGATGCGATGGGCAAGCGCTTCGACGGAGTGGTGGAGGCCATCTCGTCCGATGCGGAGTTCACCCCCAAGCAGGTCGAGACCCGCAATGTCGACGCCACCTTGGTGTGGGGTGTCAAGGTCCGGATCATCCATCCGGGCGCGCCCCTGCGCATCGGGATGCCGGTCCGGGTCCGGCTGCCGTGAAGAAGGCGGACGGTCCGGCGATCGAGGTCGAGGGACTGACCAAGAGCTACGCCCGGGCTGGCGGGCGCCATCGCCCCGGCAGGGGCAGGGGCGACGCCACCCCCGATGACCGGGTGCGGGCCCTCTTGCCCTTCGATCTCACGGTCTCGAGGGGCCAGATCGTCGGCATCCTCGGGCCCGACGGCGCTGGCAAGAGCACGTTGCTGCGCATACTGGCCACCCTGCTCGTGCCCGATCGAGGCCGAGGTACGGTCTGCGGCCACGATCTGGTCAAGGGTTATCGCCAGGTCCGTCGGGCCATCGGCTACATGCCGCAGCGCTTCTCGCTCTATCCCGATCTCTCGGTCCTGGAGAACATGCGCTTTTTTGCCGAGATCTTCGGGCTGTCGCGAGCGGAGTTTCGATCGCGCATGGCGGAACTCCTGGCTTTCAACATGCTGGGACCGTTCCTCGATCGCAGGGCGGGCGCGCTGTCGGGCGGCATGAAGCAGAAGCTCGCCCTCTCGTGCATCCTCATTCACACCCCCGAGCTCCTCATCCTCGACGAGCCGACCACGGGGGTGGACCCGGTATCGCGAGCCGAGTTCTGGGAGATCCTGCGCGGCCTGCGCGACCAGGGCGTGCCGGTTCTCGTGACGACGCCCTACATGGACGAGGCCCAGCACTGCGACCGGATCTGCCTGCTTCACGAGGGGGCGCGACTGGCCGAGGAGGCGCCCGAGCGGATCGTCGAGTCGTTCCCCTACTCCCTGGCTGTTCTGCGCGGGGGCGATCCGCTGATGCGGCAGGCCGAACTCGGGACCCTCGAGGGCGTCGTGCGCGCCGTCGCATTCGGCGATCGGCTGCACCTCTACACCCGGGATCTCCCCGCCCTCACGAGCCGACTGGCGGCGCGGGGGCTCGAAGTCACCGCCGGCCGGCCCACCCTCGAGGATGTCTTCGTCGAGAAGATGGGGGCGGCTCCGGATGCCTGATGTCGCGGCCGAGCGCTCCATAGCCGTTCGCACCCGCGCCCTCACGCGCAAGTTCGGAGCCTTCACGGCGGTCGACTCCCTGGATCTGGAGGTGCACGAGGGAGAGATCTTCGGATTTCTCGGTGCCAACGGCGCTGGCAAGACCACGACCATCAAGATCCTGTGCGGCCTGCTCCTGCCCACCAGCGGGACCGGGACCGTGGCAGGGTTCGATATCCTCACGCAATCGGAGGACATCAAGCGCTCGATCGGCTACATGTCGCAGAAGTTCTCCCTCTACGACGACCTGTCGGTGCGTGAGAACCTCGAGTTCTATGCCGGTCTGTACGGAATGGGGCCCGGTCGGCTGGCCCGCCGGCTCGACGATCTGGTGCCCCGGTTGCAGCTTGCCGATCACCTGGACAAGGTGACGGCGTCGCTGCCCATGGGCTGGAAGCAGCGGGTTGCCGTTGCGGCCGCCACCGTTCACGATCCGGCGATCGTCTTTCTCGACGAGCCCACCGGCGGGGTCGACCCGGTGTCGCGGCGGGCGTTCTGGGGCCTCATCGATGGGCTGGCGCGGTCAGGCAAGACCGTCTTCGTCACCACGCACTACATGGACGAGGCCGAGTACTGCCACCGCATCAGCGTGATGAACGCCGGCCGCATCATCGCGCTGGGCAGCCCGGCCGACCTCAAGGCGCAGGCTGGCCTCGCCACCATCCAGGACCTTTTCTTGAGCCTCGTGCGCCGGGACCAGCCAGCGGGACCAGGCCCGCATGGAGGCACGAGCCGATGATCCAGCGCCTCTGGGCCGTGCTGCGCAAGGAGTTTGCCCACATCTTCCGCGATCCCCGGACGTTGCTGGTCGTCCTGGCGATGCCCCTGGCGCAGCTCCTGTTGATGGCCAATGCGGTCTCGCTCGACGTGCACTCGACGCCGATCGCCGTCGTCGATCTGGACCACAGCCCGGCCAGCCGGGCGTTCATCCGCGAGCTGTCCAGCAGCTTCTTCCAGTTGACCGAGGCCCCGCGAACGACCGCGCACCTCGACCGTCTCTTTCGAGGCGGGGCGATCGATGGCATCGTCGTCATCCCGCAGCATTTCGAGCGGGATCTGGTGAGCCGGCCGACGGTCCCGGTCCAGGTCGTGGTGGACGGCTCGGATGCCAACACCGCGACCCTGGTGACCGGCTTCGTCAATGCCGTGGCCCAGAGATTCTCGCTGCGCGGCGCGCCCGGAGACCGCCCCCCCCTCGCGCTGACGACGCGCCTGCTCTACAACCCCGAAGGCAACACCCTGTTCTTCATCGTCCCGGGCCTGGCCGGACTGATCTTGACCCTGGTCAGCACGCTCCTGACCAGCCTGGCCCTGGTCCGCGAAAAGGAGAGCGGCACCCTCGAGCAGATCCTGGTGTCGCCGCTGTCGCCACTCGAGATCATCCTCGGCAAGGTCGGGCCGTACTTCGTGCTGGCCTTCGCCGACGGCCTCTTGATCCTGGCAGCGGCGGTCAGCTTGTACCAGTTGCCCATCCGCGGCAGCCTGCCGCTGCTCCTGGTGCTCATGCTGCCCTTCGTGCTGGCGTACCTGGCCCTGGGCCTGTTGATCTCGACGGGCGTCGCGACGCAGACGGCGGCGGTGCTCGTATCGCTCGGCGGTACGATGCTGCCCAACTTGATCCTCTCGAACCTCATCTTCCCCCTCGCGAGCATGCCGCGACCGCTCCAGATCGCATCGCTCGTCGTTCCGGGG
>JAJYIO010000045.1 GCA_021790035.1 bacterium
CAAGCTGCTGGCCGATGTCGGGCTGGTCGGCCTGCCCAACGCCGGCAAGAGCACGCTCATCTCGGCGGTGTCCGCCGCCCGGCCCAAGATCGCCGATTACCCGTTCACCACCCTCGAGCCCAACCTCGGCGTGGTCCGGTTCGGACCCGGCGAGCACCTGGTCCTGGCGGACATCCCGGGCCTCATCGAGGGTGCGCACGCAGGCGCGGGCCTCGGCCACGAGTTCCTGCGGCACGTCGAGCGGACCCGTCTCCTGCTCCACGTGCTGGATCTGTCCGGCGGGTTCGAGGAGCGCGATCCGATCGAGGACTGGAACCTCATCGAGACCGAGCTTTCGCGTTATTCCGAGGATCTCGCCCGCAGGGCTCGCGTGGCAGTCCTCAACAAGACCGATCTTCCCGAGGCCAGGGCCCGCCTGGAGGAGGTCTCGCGGACCTTGAAGGCGCAGGGCCTCGAGGTGTTTGCCATCTCGGCGGCGACGCGGGACGGCCTCGAGCCCCTGCTCGACTACCTCAGGCGGACGGTCCCCGGCCTTCCGATTCCGGAACCCGCCAGACCGACCGTCGCGCCGCAGCCTGCCGCCGAGCCGGCCCCTGCGTTCACCATCCGACGCGAGAATGGCGTCTTCGTCGTCACCGGCTCCGGCCTCGACCGCCTCTTGACGGGCGTGGAGCTCGGCAATGCCCAGGCCCTTTCGCGCCTGGACCGCCAGCTGACTCGGCTCGGGATCTACCAGCAACTCCGAGAGCGCGGAGTCAAGGACGGCGACGTGGTCCGCGTCGGGCCGATGGAATTCACCTTCGTCGAGTAGACGCCGGGTCGTACGTCGGGATCGAAGCCCGCTGGCCGACCGGCGGTGCGCCTGACGGGTCCGTGTCTTGTCGACTGACGTTCGCCCGGTGGTGGTGGTCAAGGTCGGCACGAGCGCGATCGCGGCGGAATGGCCACCAAGATCTCGGCAGCCCGGATCGCCACGGCCAGCGGGATTCACGTGGCCCTGATTTCCGGCCGCCGACCGCAGGCGATTCTCGACGTCATCGGCGGCGGGCGGGTCGAGGCCTCCGCCGAGCGCCGGGGACAGGTAGAATAGTTCAGGACCCTCGCGCGACAGGAAGGACGCCCCCTTGCAAGATCAGCGGCTGATGATCCCCGGGCCCACGCCGGTGCCCCAATCCGTCCTGCAGGCCATGGCCCGGCCGATGATGAACCATCGGTCCAAGCCCTTCGCCGAGATCCTCGAGGACTGCACGGACGGGGCCCGATGGATGTTCCAGACCCGAAACGACGTCTTCATCCTCACCACATCGGGGACGGGCGGTCTCGAGGCCGCGGCCGTCAACGTGCTGTCGCCCGGCGATCGGGTCCTGGCGCTCGTCGCCGGGGTCTTCGGCAAGCGCTGGGCCGATATCTGCCAGGCTTACGGGGCCGACGTCGAGCGCGTCGAGTGGCCGCTGGGACAGGCCTATGACGTCGAGCGGGTCAAGGAGGCGCTGGCCAAGGGGCCATACCTCGTCTTGCTTATGACGCACAACGAGACGTCGACGACCGTGCTCAACCCGATCGCCGAGATCGCGGCCCTCATCCGGCGCGAGCTCCCCGACGCCCTGATCCTGGTCGACTCCGTGTCGGGACTCGGCACGGCGGATCTGCCGGTCGACGCGCTGGACCTGGACATCGTCGTGGCCGGTTCGCAAAAGGCCTTCATGCTGCCCCCCGGTCTGGCTTACCTGGCGGTCTCGCCGCGTGCGTGGGAGGCCATCGGCAAGGCCAAGGCGCCCCGGTTCTACTTCGACCTCGTCCGGGCGCGCGACTTCAAGGCCAAGGGCCAGACGCCCTGGACGCCCGCCATCTCGGTCTTCTACGCGATGCAGGAGGCGCTCCGCCATCTGCGCGCCGAGGGTCTTACCGCCATCTTCGCCCGCCACGAGCGCCTCGCGATGGGACTCCGCGCCGGAGTGCGGGCCCTGGGCCTCGAGCTCCTGGTCAAGGACGACGCGATCGCCTCGCGGGCGGTCACGGGCGTCTGGCCGCCCGCCGGCGTCGCGGCCAACGATTTTCGCAAGGTGATGCAGGATCGCTTCGGCATCGTCCTGGCCAACGGCCAGGGCCCCGTGCAGGACAAGATCTTCCGCATCGGGCATCTGGGCCACGTCGGCGAGCTGGACATCACGAGCTGCCTGTCTGCCCTCGAGATCGCACTGGTCGGTCTCGGCGCCAAGATCGAGCTCGGGACCAGCGTCGCGGCGGCCCAGACCGAGTTCATGCGAGCCGCCGCCCCGGAGCCGGTAGCCGCCCGGTAGGGCGATTCTCGGTTGAGTTGACACGGCGTAGAGAGCCCTGACGTCGATCCTGGCGGCGAGGCCCTCTCGAGGAGGCCCCCCTTGTCCGACACGACGATTGCCGCACCTCGGCTGGAAGCCAGCTCGCATACGGGCGGCTGGCGCGTGCTGGTCTGCGACCACATCGAACCCGGGGGGCTCGCGGCTCTGGCGGACGTCGCCGAGGTCGATATGCGCCCCCCGCTGGCACCCGCCGACCTCGCGGCCTGCATCGGTCCGTACGACGCGCTCATGGTTCGCTCGGCGACCAAGGTGACAGCCGAGGTTCTGGCTGCGGCGCGCAACCTCAAGATCGTCGGCCGGGCCGGCGTCGGCGTGGACAACATCGATGTCGGCGCCGCGACTCGCCACGGCGTCATCGTCGTCAACTCGCCCGAGGGCAACACCGTGGCCGCGGCGGAGCACGCCATCGGCTTGATGCTGGCTCTGGCCCGCAGGATTGCGGCCGCCGACGCCGCGATGAAGGGCGGGGATTGGGGCCGCGAGCGCTTCGTCGGCACGGAGCTGTACCACAAGACCCTCGGCGTGCTCGGGCTGGGCAAGATCGGTCAGCGCGTGGCTGCGGTGGGGCGGGCGCTGGGCATGCGGGTCGTGGGTTCGGATCCCTTCCTCTCGCCCGAACATGCTCGCGATCTCGGCGTCGAACTCGTCGACTTCGAGGGCCTGCTCGCTCGCAGCGATTTCCTCACCATCCACGTCCCCAAGACGGCCGACACGGCGCACCTCTTCGATGCCGCGGCACTTTCCCGGATGAAGCCCGGGGCCCGGCTGATCAACGCGGCGCGGGGCGGGATCGTGGACGAGGCGGCGGTGCTGGCGGCCCTCGAGAGCGGCCAGCTCGCAGGGGCCGCGCTCGACGTGTTCGAGGCCGAGCCCTTGCCGCCTGACAATGTCCTGCGAGGCCAGGGGGGCCGCGTGGTTCTGACCCCGCACCTCGGAGCCAGCACCGAGGAGGCCCAGCTCAAGGTCGCGGTCGATGTGGCCGAGCAGATCGCCGCCGTGCTGGGCGGTCAACCGGCGCGCAGTGCGGTCAACATCCCCACGATGCGGCCCGAGGTCCTCGAACCGGTACGACCCTTCCTCGCGCTCGCCGAGACCCTCGGAACCTTCGTGGGACAGTTGCTCGACGGCCCGGTTCATCGCCTGGAGATCCTCTTTGCCGGCGGGCTGGCTGAGCGCAAGACGGATCCCCTGACCACCGCGGTTCTCAAGGGCCTGCTGAGCTGGGCGGTCGAGGGCGTCAACTACGTCAATGCCCCGCTGGTGGCCAAAGAGCGGGGGATCGAGATCTTCGAGTCCAGGACGAGCGAGCACACGGAGTTCTCTGACCTCATCACGGTCAAGGCGACCTTCAGCGATCGCGCCCGCGTCGTCGCCGGCACGGTGTTTGGCGACGGCGATCCGCGCATCGTGCGGATCGACGAGCACGCGTTCAACATGGAGCCGAGCGGCTACATCCTCATCGCCCCGCACCAGGACACGCCGGGCGTCGTGGGCCGGGTCGGCACGCTGCTGGGCGAGGCCAACGTCAACATCTACGGCCTGCAGCTCGGCCGCGCTTTCAAGCGCGGACCGGCGGTCCTGGCGCTGAACGTGGACGAGACCATCCCGACCGAGCTCCTGGCCCGCATCGCCGCACTGCCCGGATTCTACGACGTCCGCTTCGTCAAGCTTCAGACCCGTTCCATCTAGACCTGACCTGCTTGGCCTGCGCCTGACTGGCATCTCGCGGCTTACGTCCGCAGCCGGTCATTTCGCGTACTCTCCGAGTACGGCTCGATCGTGGCTTTGCGGGCGCGCTCGCGATCTGCTCGGCCACGCTTGGCCTCGCCACGGTCGGGTCCAGATGAAACGAGTCCAAGCGCCGCTCACCGAGGATAGAGCGGTTCGAGGGCCGGCGCGTCGGATTTTCCGGGCTTTGACCCGCCGGACCGGTGACGGCTGAACCGCTGCCAGAGCTCGCCCCCCTGCCACGACGCTCCAGACGGTGCATAGAGGGCGCGGTCAAGTTGCTCGAGCGCCTCGGCGAGATCCCGAGGACAGCGACGAGCCAGCGCGGTGAGACTGGCGGGCGGATGATCCGGCCACTCGTGCCGCGCCCATTCCAGCAAGAGGGTCTTGGTCCGGGCCGCGTCGTGCGCCTCGCAACGGGCCTTCAGCTGCCGCTCGAGGTCTCCCCGCGACGGTTCGACCTCGCGTCGGGAAGATCCCCGGGGGATCCGGTGGCGGGCCGTCCAGGCCCAGGCCAGCAGGGTCCCGAGCCAGCCCAGGCCGTTCAGCAGGGCGATCCACGGCCAGGGACCGGAGGCCGGGCGGCCAGGCGGCGCCACCTGGGCGCTCGCCGTGGGAACCGCTGCGGAAAAGGGCACCGAGGCTGGCGGCGAGGCGCTCGTCCCCGGAGCCGGCGCGACGGTGATGGCCAGGGCGGGGATACCGGCGGTCTCGGGGCGATCGGTCACGGTGTTCCACCAGGGCACCTCGACCGCCGGCAGGGTGATCCGGCCTGCACGGGTCGGGATCATGGCCACCGTCTCCCGGCGCACGCCCGTGATGCCCTGGCGATCCTTCTCGTCCTCGAGGCGCGGTTGATCCGGGTACTGCTTCATTCCGGGGATCGGAGCGTCGAGACCGGGAAGCTGGGCCGCCGTGAGGCCGCCGGCGGTCAAGGTGAGCGTCCGCGTGATCGGCTGACCGACCGTGAAGGTGGAGGGCGACTGCGACCACGTCTGGACCAGGCGCAGGCTCCGGGCCGGTAACCAGTCGCCGCCCTGGAATCCCGGGGGCTGGGGCCTCACGTCGAGCGTCACGGCCGGCGAGCGCACGCGCAGGTAATGGGAGCTCGAATTGAAAGGATCAAGCCCGAAGAAGCCGCCGGCCCCTTCGACCACGTCCCCGTCGAACTCGACGGGCGGTATGACCAGCTTGCCGCTCCGCTGCGGATAGAGGGCATAGTCCCGCTCGACCACGTCGTAGCGAATGCCGTCGCGCGTCGTCTCGTATTCCAGGTCCTTGCCCAGGTCCTCGACGATGGCGGCTCCCGAGGCCGGACTCGGATCCGAGAGGGTCGCCCCGCTGCCCAGATCGACGGCGTGGTAAAGGCGCACCGTATAGTGCACCTGCGCCTGGACGTAGGGGTCAGGGGGATCCGCCTGGACGTCCAGGAACAGGCCCTTTGGTTGCCCGGAAGAAGACCGGGCCGTGGTCGTGACGGTCAACGCGATCGGAGCGCTCCTCTCGCTGCCGACCGGGATCGCAGGAATCACGAGGCGTCCGGCATGCCTGGCCATGAGGCTGATCTGCCACTGGACCTGCTGGCTCGTGGCCCCGTTGATATCCTGGAACGTGCTGCTCTTGCTCTGGTTCAGCACGTCGAAGTCCTTCTTGAGGCCCGACAGGTCCGGGGAACCGTCCGCACCGTCACTTTGAAGAGTCAACGTGAACGACTGGTTTTCCGGCACCGGATTTTGATCGACATAGGCCTGCAGCGCCGCGAGCGCCGGTTTCGGAGCCAGGGTGCAGAGCATCCCCGCCACCAGGATCATCGACCTCTTTCTCACCGTGCTCCCTCGCCTCGATCTGGGCCGTTTTCGGTCAGGAGGGATCCTCTTGGCCCCCTCGATCCGACCGAAAATCGTCCTACTTTCCGGAATACTCGCGCTGGTACTGATAGAGGAACTTGCGGCGCCACAGGCCGCCCGGGTCGTCCGGGATCCTCTGCAACCACTGCTTGATGGCCTGGTCTTCCTCCACGTTCGCTCGCTGCGCCTGGATGCCGGTCTTGTCCTTCGCGGAGCGAGCGGTCAACGCCTTGCCCCCACGGTCGATCTGACCCCGCCCCGGGTTCGCCGGATGAGCCTGGCCCTGCCGCCCGTCGCCCTGGCTGCCCGGCGTCGGACGAGAGGTCGAGGACTTGCGATCTCCCGGGTTTTCCTGCCCCCTGCCAGACTGGCCCCGCTGGCCTGGCTTGTCGTGGCCCGGCTTGCTCTGGCCGGGCCTGCCCGCCTTGCTGGCCGACGGGCTCTTGGAAGGGGAGTTGCCCTGGTCGCGCGCTGGCTTCGAATTCTTCTGCGAGCTGCCCTGAGACGAGCGAGACCGACTCTGCTTCTTGAGCCAGCGCCGGACCAGATCGCGATTGTAGCGGGCATCGGCGAACCCGGGGTCCATCTTCAGGGCCTGGTCGTAGGCATCGAGCGCCGCTCGAAACTGTCCCAGATGGGCGAGGGCGTTCCCCCGGTCGTACGCGGCGGTTGCCCCCGGCTGGCCCTTGAGATCCGCCAGGACGGCCCGGTAATTCCCGGCGCGGTAATGCGCCACGGCTCGCCACTCGGGATCCCCGAACAGCTTGGCCGCCTTGCCGGGATGGTGCTGCGCCAGCGCGCTGGCCCCCCGCTGATCCCGGTTCTGCCACCACGCGGACCACCCGGTGGCGCTGGCCGGAGCCGGCCGGATCAGGGTCAATCCCAGCACCAGGACCAGTGCCGGCAAGGTGCCGCGCCGGAAAGCCAGGGCCGCCAGGGGAATCAGGAGCAAGAGCAGCCAGGGGCCCTGCTCCTGCCACTGATCGCTCTTGATTCCGGGAACCCGCGAGGTCTGCCGGGCAGGGCTCGCTCGATCGAAGAAGGCGGTCAAGGCGTCGGTATCGCTGTCATCCGGGGCCAGGCGGCGATAGATGCCATGCCCCGCTGCGGCCAGCTGCTCGAGGGCCCCCTCATCGAGCCTGGCCCAGACGATGGCGCCATGGTCATCCTTGAAAAAGCCGCCTCCAGCTCGCGGAATGGGAGCGCCCTGGCGAGTCCCGACGCCGAGGACCGAGAGGCGATACCCGCTCGAGACGAGGGCCTGCACGGCGGTGCCCAGGGGACCGGCGGGAGTGTTCTGGATCCCGTCGGTCACCAGGAGGACCTGCCCCTGACTGGCTCCCGCTTGCTCGAGCAGATGCTCGGCCTTCGCGATCGCCAGATCCGCGCGCGACCCCTGAACCGGCATGAGGTCCGTCGTGAATACCGGCAGTTGCCGGGTGATGATCCGCGTGTCGCTGGTCAAGGGGGTCACGACGAAGGGATCTGCGGCATAGACGACCAGTGCGGTATCCCCCTCCTTGCGGCGGGCGAGGATATCCTGGAGCTTGTACCTGGCGATCTGCAGGCGGCTGGGCTTCAGATCCTCGGCGTTCATCGAGCGAGAGAGATCGAGAAGGACGACCAGCTGCGAGTTCAGCCGGAAGACCGGTACCTTCTGCCGGCTCCAGACCGGCCCCGCCAGCGCCGTGATCGCGAGCATCCCGCCCAGGGCCATCGCCGCCATCGCCCAGGGATTGCGTCCACGAGACTCGCCTACGAGCAGGTGAGGCAAGAGCTGCGGATCCACGACCGCCTTCCAGCTCCGCTGGCTCGAAGAACGCCGCCAGAGGGCCCAGAGCAGCAAGCCCAAGGGTATCGCGGCGAAGAACCACAGGGGTCTAAGGAAGTGGAAGACGCCCATCACGCGGTCCTCGCCTCGAACCAGACCAGCGACATCGCTAGCAGGAGCGCCAGCGCGAGCGGCCAGAAAAAGAGGCTGCGTTGCGGGCGGAATGTCTCTTTTTGCCGGTCGACCGGCTGCAGCCGGTCGAGGATCCGGTAGATCTGGTTCAGCTTGGCCGTGTCGGTCGCCCGGAAGTACCGGCCGTGGGTGATCCGGGCGATCGCTCGCAGCGTCTGCTGATCGAGATCCTGCGAGGGATCGACCTGCTGCATGCCGAAGAACCCCGGGACCATCATCGACCGGGCCCCGATCCCGATGGTGTAGATCGTGAGGCCCTCCCTGGCGGCCAGCCGGGCGGCGGTCATCGGGCCCACGTTGCCCGCGTCGTTGCCGCCGTCGGTGAGCAAGACGAGAACCTTGTTGTCGCGGGGATGACGGCGCAGCTCCTTGATCGCCAGTCCGATGGCGTCGCCGATGGCGGTCTGCTGGCCCGCGAGGCCGATGGCGGACTCCTGCAGCAGCGCGTCGACCGTCTTGCGATCGAAGGACAGCGGGGCCTGCACGTATGCGTGGGTCCCGAAGAGGATCAGACCGATCCGATCCCCGACCCGGCGCCGGATGAAGTCTCCGGCGATCGCCTTGACGGCGGCCAGACGAGCGATCGGGTGCCCCTTGAACGTGAAGTCCTGGGTGGACATGCTGCCCGAGAGGTCCACCGCGAGCATGAGATCCCGCCCGCTCCGGTTCAGCGCGATGGGCTGGCCGTACCATACCGGACGGGCCGCGGCGCTGACCAGCAGGATCCAGGCCAGGAGCGCCAGCCACCCGCTCCAGTGTCGCCTGGCCGCGGCGGAGGTCGGGGCAGCCCCCAGATCGAACCGGCCGAGTGCGGGAACCCGGAGCGCAGCTTCCTGCGCCAGCGCCGCGGGCGGCACCAGGAACCGGACCAGGAGCGGCAGCGGCAGGCACAGGAAGACCCACGGCCAGGCGAAGGCGATCATCGCCTGCCTCCCGGCAAGCTCCGGATCCAGCGCTCGCAGAGGGCCACCAGGGCATCGGTCTCGACCAAGGTCTCCGGGGCATAGGGGCCGACGCCCAGGACCCGGCCGGGTCCGTCCTGGAAGGGGGCGTCCGGCCCCAGGGCACCATCAAGGAACGCCAGCCACGCCTCGCCCGACAGGGACGCGACCTCCTCGCGAGCGTAGCGGTGGAGGGCCACCCGGCGAAGCAACATGGAAACCTCCCGCACGACCGCCGCAGGATCCGCGTTCCGCATCCGCCTCAATTCCTCGAGGGCGGCCCGACGCCAGCGGTCGCGCCGACGGCGCACGAAGAGCCAGCTTCCCAGGACGAGACCGAGCAGCGTCAGCCCCCCGAGGAGCCACCAGCCGGGAGCCAGGGGCCACCAGGAAACCGGCCCAGGAACGTGGATATCGCGCAGCTTGCCGAGGTCCGGCGTCACGGCCTGACTCCGAGCACTCGCTGGAGTGCCGACAGCGGGTCCTCCGCGGTGGACACGGGCAACCAGGTGACTTGCTTGCGGCGGCAAAGGGCCTTCAAGGCTTCCTGCCGCTCGGCATGCTGCCGCCGGTACCGCTCCCGCCGCCTGGCATCCCCGGTCTCGAGGGCGAGAAATCGCTCCCCGTCGCTCACCCGGTACGTTCCCGCAGGAGGCAACTCCGCGTCCAGCGGATCGTGAACCTGCACGAGCAAGATCTCGTTGTGGCGCGAAAGCTGTGCCAGGTGGACCGCTCCATCCCCATCGATCAGGGATAGATCGGTCAGCAGGACGATCAGACTGCCCGGTTGAACCACCCGATCCAGGCGAGCCAGGGCCTGGTTCATCGCCTCGACGGGGTCTCTCTGCTCGCCTGGCATCCGGCGCTCCCAGGACGGATGCTCGGCCAGCTGGCTCAGCAGGTGAATGAAAGCAGCCCGGCCGCGTCGGGGCCGGATCTCCACGTGGCGCTCTCCGTCGAAGAGCAGAGCGCCCAGCCGATCGCCCTGACGGAGGGCACACCAGCCCAGCAGGGATGCGACCTGGGCCGCGCGCACCGCCTTGAAGGCCCCGCGCGTGGCGAAGAACATGGCCGGACGCAGATCGATCCAGAACAGCACCGCGCGCTCGCGCTCCTCGCGGTAGATCTTGGTATGCGGCCGACCGGTCCGGGCCATCACGCGCCAGTCGATGCTGCGCACGTCGTCACCCGGAATGTAGGGGCGCACCTCGTCGAACTCCATGCCGCGCCCCTTGAAGACCGAGCGATGTCCGCCCGGAGCCCAGGCACGCACCTGCCGCGGCTCGAGCCCGAGCGCCCGCGACCCTTCGTGCAGAGCGAGCAAGGATTCGAGGCCGATGCGGACCACGCCCTCCTCCGTCGTGGGGGGGGCGACCCGACGAAAGAAGTTCCGATCCATCACGGCACCGGGATGAGCCCGACCAGGGTCTCGACGACGCCATCCGGGGTCAGGCCTTCCGCCTCGGCCTCGTAGCCGAGCACCACGCGGTGGCGCAACACGTCGCACGCCACGGCCTGGATGTCCTCGGGGGCCACGTAGTCGCGGCCCGCAAGCCAGGCGTGAGCGCGAGCGCAGCGATCGAGAGCGATGGTGGCGCGTGGGCTCGCTCCCCACTGCACCCTGGCACCGAGCCTGGCGCCAGCGCGGGAAGGGTCGCGGGTGGCCAGGACGATCTCGATCAGGTATCGCTCGAGGTTCTCGGCCATGTAAAGTCCGAGGACCTCGCTTCGGGCCGCAAAGAGCTGTTCCTGGGTC
>JAJYIO010000046.1 GCA_021790035.1 bacterium
CTGGCCAAGGACCCCCGGGCGCGGTTCCAGAGCGCGGGAGAGCTCCTGGCGGCGCTGGGGGAGGCGGCGGGCGAGGATGCCACGGGTGTCCTGCTGGGCAGCCCGATGGTCGGTCGGCAGGGCGAGTTCGATGCCCTGAACCGCGCGCTGGCGGGGCTGCGTCAGGGCAAGGGGGCAAAGCTCAAGCTCGTCGGCGATCTGGGATCGGGCAAGAGCCGTTTGCTCGAGGAGTTCCGGTACGCGGTCCAGCTGGCCGAGATCCGGATCCTGGCGGGAACGGCCACCGAAGGCTGTGCCCCGTACGGTCCCTTCCTCGCGGTCCTGCGCGACCTCGCCCCCATGGCGTCGGCCGAGGTGCTGGGGCGCCACCGGGGCCTACTGTCCCGTCTCTTGCCCGAACTCGATGACGGCGGCGAGATGGTGAGGCTCGAACCCAACCAGGAGCAGTTCCGGCTGCGGGCGGCGATCGGTGAACTCATCGCCGATGTCGCGAATTCGGTCAACAGCTCCGAGACCGGCGGTTCGGGAGGCGGCCTGGTCGTGATGCTCGACGACTGGCACTGGGCCGACGAGTTGTCCTGCAAGTTGCTCGATTACCTCCAGAGAACGTTCGAGGGCCAACCTGTCCTGTTCGTGGTGGCGAGCCGCGACGAGGAGGTCGACGCGTCGGGCATCCTGCGGCTGGCGCCGCTGGCGGATCCGGATGTCGCCGAGATGGTGCGGTCGATGCTGGGGAGCGGGGAGGTCGATGAGGCCTTCCTCGCCACGTTCGCGCAGATCACGGGGGGTAATCCGCTCTACATCGAGTCGTCGCTCAGGCATCTGCGCGAGCGGGACCTCGTCACCAGCGAGCAGGGGCGCTGGGTCGCGAGAACCCAGCTCACCGCCAGGCACTTGCCGAGCAGCATCCAGGATCTGGTCAAGGAGCGCCTGGATCGCTTGACCGAGACGGCGGCCACGCTGGCGCGCGCCGCGGCCGCGATCGGGCGCCCGAGCTCACTGCCGCTGCTGGCCCGAGCGGCCGGACTTGGCGAGGACGAGCTGTTCGAGGCGCTCGAGGAGCTTCGTGGGGCCGGCATCCTGGCGTCGGAGAACGGCACGATCGCCTTCATGCAGGGCCAGGTTGCCGAGGTCCTGAGAGACGAGACTCCGGCCGACGTATCGGCGGACCTCCATACGCGCATTGCTTACGCCCTGGCCGAGGAGCAGCGGGAGGGGCTGGAGGCCACCAACGAGCTGGCGCGCCACTTCCTCGCCAGCCATGACCGCGCCAGGGCCGTGACGGCCGCCCTGGATGCCGCCAAGCGTAATTTCCAGCTGTATGCCCTCAACGAGGCCCGAACCTTCTTCGAGGAAGGGTTCGCGCTCCTGGCGCCGGACAGCCGGATGGCGCGGATGGAATACCTCTACGGCCTGGCCTCGCTGGCGCGGTTCCGCGACGACCAGGATCTGGCGATCGAGAAGTATGGTGAGGCCCTGGCGCTCGCCGAGGAGTTCACGGATGCCGCGATGGAGGCCCGGATCCTCACCTCTCTGGGCATCAGCCACCTGATCCGGCAGAAGTACGATGTGGCCCTCGATGCCCTGACTCGCTCGGAGGCCATTTGCCGGCGAATCGGGGAT
The DNA here is from genome assembly GCA_021790035.1 of bacterium. GTDB lineage: Bacteria > Cyanobacteriota > Sericytochromatia > S15B-MN24 > VGJW01 > JAJXWQ01. The sequence continues at coordinate 1,624 of JAJYIO010000046.1, forward strand.
GGGCGCGAACTCATCCGGTGTCTCCAGACCATGGCGCGGGTCCACTACCGGCGGGCGGAGCCGCTCAAGGCGATCGAACGCAGCGAGCAGGTCGTGGCGGTGGCCCGCGATGCGGGCGGAATGCTCGACGATTCGGGTTCCTTGGCCTTCATGGGGTTGATGCTCGTTTCGTCCGAGGTCCCGGGGCTCGACACGCCCACGCGGATTCGCCGGGGCATCGACTATCTCACGCAGGCCATCGACAAGAAGCGCGCCCTGGGCGACAAGGTGGGCATCAACGACAACTTGATGCTTCTGGGCAACGCGCAGTGGGTGTGCGGCGACTTCCCCCGAGCGCGCAAGACCTTCGAGGACAACCTCGCGGCCGCCCGGGAGGTCGGAGCCAGGAACGACGAGATCTTCTGCTATCTCAATCTCGCGATCCAGAGCCACGAACTCGGCGATTTCAAGGCTGTCGACGCTTACGCATCCCGTGGTCTCAAGGAGGCCATCAGCACCAAGAGCGCGGATCTCACCATCATCGCGGAGATCTTGCGGTCGGTCGCGCTGGCCCACCTCGGCCGGCCGGGCGAGGGCCAGCGGCTGCATGCGGCGGCGATCGCCAAGCTCGAGGAGCTCTCCGCGGAAGGCCAGAGCGGCATCCAGCTTTCGATCCTGCCCTACGTCGCCGAGCGCCAGATGTTCTGCGGCCAGATCCTCGGCGCACTCGCCTCGGCGCGGGCCAGCTGGGATCTGATCCAGGAAACCAAGATGCGGGAGTACGAGCAGCGCACGCTCACACTCCTGGGCGAGGCCTACCTTCGACTCGGAGAGCTCGAGGCCGCCCGTACCGAGTACGGCAAGGCCCTGGAGGTCGGCACCCAGACCGGTGCGGTGGGCACGATCGCCCGCGCCGTCGCGGGCCTGGCGGCGATCGCGTTCAAGGAGGGCGATCTGGTCGAGGCCGGGCGTCAGGCCGAGGAGGCGCACGGTCGCGCTTCGGAGATCGGCGCGACCTACCTGACCGGGGAGATTGCCATCCTGCGTGGCCGCATCGCTCTCGTGCAGGGCGATCGCGCTCTGGCCGAGAGGGCTTTCACCGACGCCCAGAGATGCGGAGAGGATGCCGCCAGCTTGCACCTGCGTGCCCTGGCTCTCTTTGGCCTGGGGCGAGCTGGAAACCGGTCCGAGGCCGCGAGCCGGCAGGTTCGCCAGGCGCAGAATCTCTTGCTAGATCAGATCAAGAACCTCCCGGCGACCGATGCCGAGGAGTACGTGTCGACCGAGGAACGCTGGAAGCTCCGGCTCGGCGACGTCACGCCCGAGGAGCTGCCCGGTCACGAGGTCGAGTCGGCCGGGGGCAGCGGCCGCCAGCGTCTGGGTCAGCTCGAGCGCAAGTACCTGGCTCTTCTCGACGAGCGACGCCAGGTGGGGACCGAGCTCGAGGAAGCCGCCGCGGCCCGCGAGCGACTCGAACGTCTGCTCGCGTTCACGGCCGAGACCAACAAGGAGACGGACCTCGATCGCCTCCTTTCGGGGATCATGAACCTCATCGGCCAGATGATGGGTGCCGATCGGGGCTTCCTGCTGATCGCCGAGCCTGACAAGGAGGGGCATCCCTTCACCGTCAAGAGCAGCTACAACATCGACGTGCGCGATCGCCGTGAGAAGACCTGGCAGGTTTCACGCTCGGTGGCGGATCAGGTGGCCCGGACCGGCGATCCGGTCTTCTTGCAGGACACCCTGGCAGGTAACGAGGCCTTCGAGAGTTCCCAGAGCATCCAGGATCTCGGCGTGCGGACCATCCTGTGCGTCCCGCTGCGGGCTGCTGCTCGCACCCAGCGCGGTTCGGGGGCCCAGGCCGAGGCCCGGGTCATCGGCGTCATCTACCTGGATCGACAGTCCGTGACCAACGCCTTCCAGAAGCGGGATCTGGTGCTGGTCGAGGCCCTGGCTGCCCAGGCCACCCAGGCGATCGAGAACGCCCGCCTGCACAGCGATGCCTCGGACAAGGCCGCCAAGCTCGAGCGGTTGAACGAGCTGGCGAAGGTCGTCAGCACGACGCTCGACCTGCCCAAGGTGCTCGGAATGGTCGCGGACAAGACCCTCGAACACACGGGGTCGGAGCGCTGTTTCGTCTTCCTCAAGGACGACAGCGGCAGGCTCGAGTGCCGACTGGCCAAGGACTCGTCGGGCGCCGACATCACGGATCAAGGCGATCAGGTATCTACGACGATCACGCGCCAGGTCCTCGAGCTCGGCAAGTCGGTGGTCGAACTCGACACCCGTAACTCCGAGGTCTTCCAGGCGCAGAAGTCGATCCTGGACCTGGAGCTCCGGACCGTCATGTGCGTTCCGTTCCGGATGCCTCGTGCCGAATCCGTGACCAAGCGCAGCGATATTCGGCCCGAGGCCGACAAGCGGCATCGTCCGGAGGTCGAGGCGAGAGAGCCTCGCGACGAGTTCCACGGCGTGCTCTACGTCGATTCCAAGGTGGTGGTCAACGCCTTCACCGATCGCGATCTCCAGTTGCTCGAGTCGATCGCCAGTCTGGCCTCGTCGGCCATCTACAATGCTCGCCTGTACGAGCGTGCGACCGTCGATGCGCTGACGGGCCTCTACTTCCGGAGCTTCTTCGAGCGCAAGCTGGCCGAGGAAGCTGGGCGTTCCCTGCGGACCAGCTCGCCGCTCTCGGTGTTGATGGTCGATGTCGACCATTTCAAGAAGTTCAACGATACCTACGGTCATGCCACGGGGGATGACGTGCTGCGGCTCGTCGCCCGGACCATCAAGGGCAACATCCGAGAGGAAGACATCGCGGCGCGGTTTGGCGGCGAGGAGATGCTGGTCCTGATGCCCGATACTTCCCTCGATGGAGGCGGAGTGCTGGCCGAGCGCTTGCGGGGGGCGATCGAGTCGGCCGTCCACGTCGGGCCGGGCGGCGAGGATCTGCACGTCACCGTCTCGATCGGCGTGGCGCAGCTTGCCGAGGAGGAAGTCCCGCAGGCGATGGTCGAGCGGGCCGATGCCGCGCTCTACGATGCCAAGCATGGAGGTCGCAATCAGGTGGTGATCAGGGCCTCGGGTTAGCCGGCCTTGCCCCCGGGAACAAGAACCTGGGGAAAGCCACGAACCAAGGGATGCTGCTCATGCGCAGGTTGCAGTCGCTGTCCGTGATCGCCCTGGCGGCCGGGATGGTCGCGGGATGCCAGATCTCGACGCCGACGACCTCCAAGGCGAATGCTGGCGTCAACCCATCGGGGGGGGCCGGCACGGTCGCCGGTTCGAACACCGGCGGCACGCCGGCAGGGCAGGTTCCGCCAGGGGGCCTCGGTCAGCTCTCCAGCCAGCAGCTCGCGCAGATCGGCTACCTGGTGGCCAGCAACGCGGCCGGGTTGACCGGCGCCGTCAGCGGTCCGGCACTGCTCGTGGCCAACAATGCGGCGGGTCTGGTCTCCAACAACGCCGCCACCTTGGTGGCCAACAACTCGGGCGGACTCGTCTCCAGCAACTCCGCCGCCTACCGGGTCCTCGGTCTGGACACAGCAGTCGCGTCCGGGTTCGTGTACCTAACGACTCCCGACGAGCGGTTCTACCTGACGCCCGACTACCGGCTGTTCTCGACCGTGACGGACGCAGCCGGCAATTACACCCTCTCGGCTCCGGCGAGCGACTCGGTGATCGTCAACGTGCTCCTCTCCGGGGATCGGCGCTTGACGGCCTTCGCCAGCACGACCGTCGGGGCCACGGCCTCGGCCAAGGTCGATCTGGCAACGACGCTGGCCACCGAGTTCCTCCGGTACAAGGCCAGCCAGTGGGGCTTCACCTTCTCCCAGGTCGCCGCGGATCCCACCGCCATCGGCCTGTTCGACCAGGTCGTCTCGGACACTGAAACCTTGCTCACCTCGCTGCCGGCTTCCGGTAGCGACCTGGGGCCCATCGCGCCGTCCGATCTCCAGATCAACAACACTCCGCTGCTCCGGCAGCACTACGTCGTCGCTTTCGGCACCTCGCCCTTCCACGCCGTCTCGGACGACTGGGTAGCGTTGCTGAAGGAGGTCATGCACGACCCGTCCGCCCCGGATATCAAGTACCGTTCCCTGGCGCTCACCACGGTGGATACCGGCATCCCTGCCGGAGCCCTGGCCCTCGGCGTGGCGGCGGATCCTTACGGCAACATCTACGTCTCGGACGTCACCGAGTCCACGGCGGAGATCCGGCAGATCACGCCCTCGGGAGGCGATAACGTCCTGCTGATTCGGGCCCGATCCTCGGCGACCGGAGACCAGCTCAACTACGTCGGCGACCTGACCACCGACGCCAGCGGCGATGTGCTGTTGCCAGACACCACGGATCACTGGATCGGTGTCCTCGACCCGCGCAAGGCGCTGCAGTCGGGTACGACCACGGTCAGCGCATTCGACTTCGCCGGCTGGCTGAACCCGGAGCTTCTGGTCGATACCTTCGACAACGCCACGGACGACCCCCGCAACGACGGTGCCTACTGCGCCACCTGCTCCAACGCGATATCCAACGACGACGTCACCCTGGACGACTCGGCGGCCGATCCCACGGGCTACTTCGTGGACCTCTCGCAGAACACCTTGTGGGAGGTGCCCCACATCCTGACCCAGCACGAGACGGGCCCCTTCCCGGCCAGCGCCGATGGGTCCTCGGGTAGCGGCACCGGATCCATCCCCATCATGCTGGCGCCGGCGACCGGTGATTCCGGGGCGACCTCGGCGACGGCCTCGACCGTGCCGGCTTTCAGAGGCGGCGGTTCGACCCTGGCCTCAGGGCTCTTCCTCAACTCCCCATCCAACGTCACCTTCCACCGCAGCCCCGGCGGCACGCCGTTCCTGTACGTGGCGGATGATGGGGATCAGGTCATCCTCGAGATCGACCTGTCGACCGGAGGGGTGAAGCAGGTGGTCGGGGCCCTGCCGGCGCCGGCGTCCGCGACCGCCGTCATGCCCCAGGCCAGCGGCCCGGGAGCCCGCATCCCCGATTGCTACAGCCCCGCTTCCGAACAGTTCGTCAGTCCGCTTTCGGCCCATCTGCGCTATCCGCACAAGGTGCTGTTCGATCCGCAGGGGGACATGCTCATCGCCGACAGCGACAACCAGCTCGTGCGCATGGTGATCGCTCCGTACTCGGCCAGTCCGCAGATCGTGACGATCGCCGGCTACTCCCAGTACGAGTGCGGTGCCAACAACCAGCTGGTCGATGTCACTCCTCCGCTCTTCGCCGACGGCGACGGCGAGGCCAACAACGTGGTCATCGGCGAGGTCCAGGGCATGGCGATCGATCCCGAGGGCAACCTCCTCCTCTCGGATGCCCGCAGCAACCGCGTTCGCAAGCTCTGGCTCTGCGATCTCAAGCAGTAAGCGGAGGCAGCAAGGATGAAACTGGACGGCCTCCGTCTTCTGGTCTTCTGCGCAGGAGCACTGGTTCTTGCCGCCGCGGGCTGCCAGGCACTGGCGCCCGTCTCTGCCGCTCACTTGCAGCTTTCGGGCGGCAGTGCCACGGTCTTGCCGTCGGGAACGGCGATCGCGGCGCCAGCCGGGTTCATCGTCGATCCCGGGCGCGTTCATGTGCTCGATGCGGCCGGCACCATGCCCGTGGCGGGCACCGTGGTCGGCACGCAGAGCGCGCCGGTCGACGGGGCGTTCGTGTACTTCACGGACACCTCGGACAACTACTACGTGGCGCGTACGGCGACCAGCGGCTATTCCCTGGTGGTCGCTCCGACCGACGCGTCGGGGAGCTTCCAGACCCCGGGCGTCTTTCCCGCCGGCACGCCGGTGTTCTGCAACGCATTGCTGCCGCAAAATCGCCGCCTGGAGGGCTTTGGCATCGCGGGATCGGGGGCGTCGATTTCCGTCACTCCGGGCTTCACTTACGCCATCGAGTTCCTCCGGGACGAGGCGTCAGCCAGCGGTGCCGTATTCTCCACCCTGGTCGGCCAGCAAGACGTGCAGCAGACGTTGCTGGCGCAGGGGGCGCACGCCGACCAGCTGATCGCCCAGGGGGTGCTGGCGCCGCCGAGCGACGCGGCCGGCGATCTGATCATCGGCAACGGAACCCAGCTCTCGGCCCGCTACGTCGCCAGCGCGTTCGCCGCCGACGGGGCCACGGCACAGGCCTGGAATGCCGTGCTGCCGCGTCCAATCTACGCCATGACGACGCTGGCGGGGGATTTCCTGTTGCGGGACAACGATGCCGGCGGATCGGGGGGCCAGTCGAACGGGAAGTCCGTTCCGGCGACCTCGGTCGGGATGCATTACCCGGCCGGCGTGGCACAGGGCAGCGACGGCGGGGTCTACATCGCCGAACTCGGCGCCGATCGTCTGAAGGAGGTCCTGAACGGCCAGATGAGCCTCACGGCGGGCTACTTCGTGGGCGATCCCACGGTCATTCCGCCCGTGGTCTCGCCAGACGGCACGCCGATCGGCACCAGCTTGCAGCTCGGGGCCATCCAGGCCGTGGCCGCGGATCCGCTGAGCGGTAACCTGGCCATGACGTTCTACGAGGCCGAGCAGCAGTTCGGGTTCGTCGGGTACCTCTGCCTGAAGGGCGGCACGTACTTCGGACGGACGATGAACGCCGACACGTTCTATCGCCTGGGGGGCGACGCACAGGGGGACGACGGCTACCAGAACGGTTCGGTGGTCCCGGGGGTGAGCTCGCCGGTGCTGTTCAAGAGCCCGACCGGCTTGACCTTCGACGACGGCGGCAACCTCTACGTGGCCGATCGCCGCAACGACCGGATCCGACGCATCGATGGAACGACGGGTGTCGTGACGACCGTGCTGGGCGACGGCTGGCCCGTTCTCGCGGTGACCGACTCGCCCTCGGCCTCCGATACACCCGAGGCCACCGTCAGCGTGGCCGACCTCGGAGGTTACGCCACGGCCAGCTATTCGGTGGTGGCTGCCAAAATTCCGGATCTCGGCCGGTTCGTCGATGCCCCGGTCGCCGGTCCGGGTTCGGGCCTGACCGCCTCGTTCTGCCGTCCGCTGCAGCTGGCCTGGCGACGCCTGGGTTCGGAGCAGGAGCTCTACATCTACGACTCCTACAACGATGCCATCCGCAAGGCCGTGACTTACGACGGCAACTTTGCGGACGCGGCGGTGACAACCGTCGCAGGGATGCAGCACGCGGTCGTGCAGGCTCCGCTGCTGGCAGCGGCGAGCTGGCAGAGTTCCGCCGCCGGCCTCGCTCCGGTGGGAGCGACGGCATCCGTGCCCTACACGGTCTGGACGGGCACGCAGGGCCCGGGCGGGGACGGTCCGGGCACGCAGGTCGCCTTCACCTTCGCTCGCTATGACCCGACGAACATCGCCCAGGCCCAGCTCTTGACCGGCGGGCTCGCGATCGATCCATCGCCCGGCTATGACTCGCTGTATTTCGTCGACACGGACAACGCCGCCATCGACCGGTTCGATCTGGCCACCGGTCTGGTCACCACGATCGCCCGCAACGATCCTTCCGGCAATTCCCTGATCAACGGGGATTCGATGCGCTGCCTGTTGTCCTTCGAGCTGGCGGGCATGACCGTGCTCTCGGATCACAGCCTGGTCGTTGCCGATAAGGTCAACAACGTGGTTCGCCAGATCCACCTGGAGCACGGCCTTTAGACCCGTTCCACGAAGGGTCCCCGCAGCGGGATGAGGGGGATCCTCGGAGCGCGTGATTGATATGAATATCATTTGATTCGTGGCTAATCTGGCCACATGACTGTTGCATCACGGTCAGAGAGGTCCAGATGGCAAGCACGAAGGTTCCGGTTCGGCGACGCGGCACGAGCACGGGGCATTTTCCGGCGGCGCCCCAGCGTAGATCCCCCCCGGGTACCGGTGACCCGGTGGCGCGGCGGACGCCGAGGACTGCGGTTCGGCGGCGGCGGGCGACTGCCCGCATCGATCCGAGGCGACTGGCGATCGGGACCGCGCTCTTGGCGGCAACCAGCCTTGCCCTGGGCATCGGGATGCACCGGTATTCGGGGCTGTTCGGCACCTGGCCGGTCAGCCGCGAGCGAGTCGATGCCGAGGTGGCGGCGATCGGAGCGCGCCCTCCGGTCTGGCTGGCCCCCCCGGGGGCCGATCCCTACCGCTGGCTGCTCCAGGCGGATCCTCGTCTGGCTGCGCTCGTGCGACGGCGACTGGAGGACGAGGCGGCGCTGCGGCTGATCGCCTTGCGGCTCGGAGCGGCCCCGACTCCGGCCGACGTCGGCACGATGGAAAGACGCCTGCGCGATTCGGCTGCCTGGCAGGCCCTGGCCCGTTCCCGGAGATGGACCGGAGCGGCCTGGCGCGCCGAGGCCGAGCGTTGTGCCTGGCAGGAGGACGCGATCGAGTCCCTGGCCACACCCTCTGCTCCACCCCCAGCTGAGCTCGAGTCCTTGTACCGCCAGCAGTACCGGGGCGCCCCGACGGCCGTCTCGTTCGCGAGGGTCCGCCCGGCGCTGGTCCGCCAGGCGGATCGCCTGCACAACTTGCTGCTCCTGCAAGAGCGGGTCCAGGCCATGCGATCCAGGCTGCGAACGATCGTCTGGGATCGGACCCTGGCGCCGGCCGATAGCCCGAAACCTCGATCCTCCCTCGCGCCGCTCGGGCCGTGACTCGAGGGAACCCGCCGGTTTCTAGGGGGAAACTCTTGCTCCGGCTGCGCCGGCAGTGACTTGAGAGGGGCCCTTCGCCCCTCTCAAACTCGCCCCCCGCTGCGGGCAAGCTGCTACGTAGCCCCGCACAGCAGGTGGCGTTTCATTCGAGAG
>JAJYIO010000047.1 GCA_021790035.1 bacterium
GTTCATGAAGGTGGAGGAGCCCGCTCGCCTCGCTCCTGGTCAAGCCCGGATCCCCGTGGTGGGACCTGATCGCGCCGACAGTCGTCTGGGTGCTCGCATTCGTCGCCCTCAATGCGATCGGCATCGGCCTTCGCATGGCGCTGGATCAGACCCCCTTCCGGGCCGTCGACCGGATCGGGGGCGCGGCGTTCGGCCTGGCCACGGGTATCGTCATCGTGGCGATTCCGCTGCTCTTGGTTGCCAGATTGCCACTGCTCCGCCAGGTCGAACCGCTCCAGAAGGCCATCCACCACTCGCTGGTCGCAACGGCCCTCGCCCCCGTCGTCCACGTCCTGGCGCCGCTCGGTGCGAGCGAGCTGAGGTCGCTTTCGCCCGCGATGGACAAGGTCCGACAGATCGACCGACTGACGACTCAGGTCCGCGGAATGCAGTCCCTGGCCGGCTCGGTCCGCAAGGAATCGTCGACGACCGGTCCTTGAAGGCGCCCCCGCGGTTCGAACCGCAAGCCGGCCTAACGCGGCGACCGCTCGCAGAACGCAGGCTTGAAGGCAGGCATCTCGTCGGGCTTGTGGGACGACACCGGCAACTCGAGAGTGATCGCGCCATCCTTGACCAGGCACACGTCTTCGGTTACCAGCTGAAGTCCCGCGGCCTCGAACGCCTGACGCTTGTGCGGATGGTACTGCATGCACCAGGTCAGCGCCGCGCCCGGCGGATAGCCGCGCAGCTTGCCCAGGGCGAACGCCAGGAGCTCCCTGGCCAGGTCAGGGTAGCCCGGATGGACGGTCAACTGCAGGGTATGCGGGGCCGTGTCGCTGCGGAACTGCGCCAGCACGCGCAGGTAGCCGACCAGGGAGCGCCCGGGACCTTCCACGACGTACCGGGATTCCTCGCACTCCCGCATTCGACGACGCCAGAGCTCCAGGCTGCGCTCGATCAGGCCCGCCTCGAAATCGGCGGGGGTGCGGCTGTCGACCAGGCGCACGGGAGCCGGGGTGCTGGCAATGTAGAGATCGGCCAGGAGTGCGGCATCCTTGGCCCGCATCGGGCGAAGACCCGCCGGCGGAGTTACCGGGGTGAAGCCAGACAGGAGATCCGGAGAGGCCTGGTAATACCCGACCGTGGCATAGGGACGGAACCCCTCGTGGCTGCACAGGGTCAGTCCCGCCTGGTTGCGGATGTCGATCTGCAGCGTGTAGCTTTGCACCCCAGCCCCGGCATAGGTCGCGAAGATATAGTCCAGCAGCGCCTTTGCGATGCCCTGGCCACGGAAGGAGGGCGCGACCGCGAGGTAGTCGATATGCCAGCGCGTCTGGCTCTGGTTGCCCGGAGACGTCTGGATGAAGCCCGCAACCGTCCCCGCGGTCTCGGCCACGTGGAGATTGAGCAGGTACTGGTACGGGTTGGGGAACAGCGCCAGCGCCCGGACCAGGGGATAGACCTGCTGCCAGCGGCCAAACTGACTGGTGAGCTCCACGCCCCGGCGCTCGTACTCCGCCGAGAACGCGTAGGCGAACATGGCCTTCAGCTCGGGAAGATCCCGGTACCGAACCGCCCGGATCGTGACGCCATCCTCGGAGGCCATTCTAGGGAATCCTTCCTTCCTGGTGGCGAAGGGCCCTGCATACCTTCCGCGCGGTCTATCTTCCCGAAAGATCCGCCGACCAGCCTTTGTCCGCCCCCAGGTTGCGACACCCGAACTCCTGCCGGATAATGGCTCCTGGCGGCGAACAAGACCGCCATCATCATATCAAGGAAGGGGCCTGATGGGCAACGGATCTCGTCCGGCTCCCCCTGGCACGACGGGCGTTCGCAGGGGGAGCGCGGTCTCGCGCGGTCCCGAGCGCGCCATCACCGAGAACCGCCGGGCGCGGCACGAGTACCACATCCTCGAGACCCTCGAGGCGGGTATCCAGTTGACCGGTACCGAGATGAAGTCCATCCGCAGCGGGCACGTGGCGATGGCGGATTCCTTCGCGCGCATCGAGGGCTCCGAGGTGTGGCTGCACAACATGCACATCGCGCCTTACGAGCAGGGCAATCGGTACAACCACGATCCCCTCCGCCCCCGCAAGTTGCTGCTTCATAGAGAGGAGATCCGACGCCTGGTGGGCACCCTGGCACAGAAGGGCCTCACGCTGGTCCCCCTGCGGATGTACTGGTCGGGCAACTGGGCCAAGGTGCAGCTCGGCCTGGCCAGAGGCAAACTTCTCCACGACAAGCGGGAGGCCCTCCAGGGCAAGGAGGCCAAGCGGGAGGTCGAGAGGGCGCTCAAGGCCCAGATCCGTGGCTGACTCGACCGGGCCGCTGGCGGCTTGACCGGGGCGGTCGCTCCCCCGTATACTTGTCGATCTTTCAAACTCGGAAAGTTGCATTCCTTTTATGTTGCTTGATGTTGCGGCCCTCTTGGCCTCGCCTACGCGGGTCAGCCGGGGCGCATTCCGGGAGAATGTCGAGGTCCCCGAGGACGTCGGTAGGCTCCAGTCTCCGGTGCTGGGCGGCTTCGTCGCCGAGATCACCGGCGGGGAGCCGTACCTGGAGATCAAGGGAGAGTTTCGCGCCGATCTCGAACTCGTCTGCCACCGTTGCGGCAACCCGTTCGCTACGACCCACGACTTCGAGATCGACGAGACCCTCGAGTTGGTGGAAGAGCTTCCCTCGAGCGTCGAGGTCCAGGACTCCGTCTGGTCCAAGGGGAGCCTGGATCTGGACGATCTGGTCCGGCAGCATCTTCTCTTGTCCTTGCCCACCTCGATCCTGTGCGGCTGCGCCCCGCAGACGGAAGCGCCAGGCAAGGAAGTCGACCCCAGATGGCAGGCGCTGTCCGAGTTTCACCCTTCATCCGAGGAGGATACCTAGTCCCATGGCCCAACCCAAGAAGAAGACGTCGAACTCCAAGCAGTGGCACCGCCGCTCGCAGTGGAAGGCGAAGGTTCCCAACCTGACCACCTGCCCGCATTGCCACGCCCCCGCGCTCCCCCACACGATTTGCCAGAGCTGTGGCACGTACAAGGGCCAGCACGTGGTCGAGGTCGCCGGCCACACCCACTAGCACCTCTTTCGACCCACCGTGCCGGTCCTGCGCGCCCGTCGCCGCCCGGGCGAATGACGACCGAGAGGCGACTGACGGTCGCGGTCGACGCCATGGGCGGAGACTTCGCCCCCGGTGAGATCGTCGGGGGCGCGTTGCTCGCGTTGCAGCAGCACCTGGACCTGTCGATCTTGCTGGTCGGCGATGAAGCCAGGGTGCGAGCGGAGCTCGGGCCGGAGTCCCGGAACGAGCGCGTGGCCATCGTCCACGCCAGCGAGGTCATCGAGATGAACGAGGCGGCTTCGGCCGTACGGCGCAAGCGCGGGTCCTCGATCATGCGGGCCATGGACCAGGTCAAGGAGGGGGCCGCGCAGGCGGTGGTGGCGGCCGGTTCCACCGGGGCCGCGATGAGCGCGGCCTTGCTGCGCTGGGGGCGAATCCAGGGGATCGAGCGCCCGGCGATCGCGGCGGTCTTGCCGACGGTCAAGGGACCTTGCGTCGTGCTGGATGTCGGCGCCAACGTCGACTGTCGACCCGAGTGGCTGGTGCAATTCGCCCTCATGGGTGCCGCATACTCGCACAAGGTCCTCAAGGTCGAAACCCCGCGTGTAGGTCTGCTCAACATCGGTGAGGAACCCGAGAAGGGCGACGATCTGTCCCTGGCGACTCACCGCCGTCTGGCGGAGCTGGATCCTGGCCGCCACCAGCACCAGACGAGCTTGCCCTGGCGTTTCGTGGGCAACGTCGAGGGTCGGGCGATCTGGGAGCAACCTGCCGATGTGGTGGTCGCCGACGGGTTCGTCGGCAACACGGTCCTCAAGACGGCCGAGGGGGTCGCGGGCATGGTCAGCCGGATGCTTCGAGAGGAGATCCATCGTGGCGGCCTGAGCGCAAAATTTGGTGCTCTGCTCATGACGGGCGCATTCAAGGCGCTGCGGCGCCGCATCGACCCGGCGGAGTATGGGGGCGCGCTCTTGCTCGGCGTGGACGGGGTCTGCGTGATCTCGCACGGGAGCAGCCGCGCCCCGGCGGTGGCCAATGCAATCCGGGTTGCGATGGAGGCACTGAAAACCGACGCAGTGGGCCTGATCCGCGCTACCATAGGATCTATGAACGAACCTGCTAACGGAGAGCGCAGTTCATGACTTTCGAGGTCGCCATCACCGGCGTCGGCTATCGGGTGCCAGAGCGGGTGGTCAAGAACGACGAGTTCGAGGCCCGCATGGAGACCACCGACCAGTGGATTTCCGAGCGCACGGGTATCCGCGAGCGGCGTATCGCAGATCCCGAGGTGGCATTGAGCGATCTGGCGATCCCGTCTTGCCGACAGGCTCTGGATCACGCCGGGATCGACCCGAAGGATGTCGACCTGGTCATATGCGGTACCAGCACGCCCGATATGCTGATGCCATCGACGGCCGCCATCACGGCGCATGCCGTGGGCTGCACCCGGGCTGCGGCCTTCGACCTCGAGGCGGCCTGCTCCGGTTTCGTCTACGCCGTGGTCGTCGCCGAGCAGTTCATCCGCAACGGGACGTATCGGAACGTCCTGGTCATCGGCGGGGATATCCTCAGCAAGTTCATCAACTGGGACGATCGCGGAACGGCGATCCTCTTCGCCGACGGGGCCGGGGCGGCCGTCCTGTCGCGGTCGGATCGACGGGGAGTGCTGGCCTCGACACTCGGAGCCGATGGGTCGGGTCAGGACCTGATCCAGATTCCCCTCGGCAGCCGGACGCCTCCCACGGCGGACAAGACCTTGCATGTGGTCCACATGAAGGGTCGCGAGGTCTACAAGTGGGCGGTGGACAACGTCCCCAAGATCCTGACGCAGGTTGCGGGGGCGGCGGATCTCACACCGGCCGATTTCGATCACGTCATTCTCCATCAGGCCAACCTCCGGATCATCGAGGCCGTCTCCAAGCGCCTGGGCCTGCGTTCCGATCAGATGATCGTCAACGTGGATCGAATGGCCAACACGTCGGCCGGCACCATCCCGATCGCCTTGGGAGAGGCCGCCGAGCAGGGGCGTCTCAAGCCCGGGGATCGTCTGTGCCTGCTCGGTTTCGGTTCGGGGCTCACCTGGGCGGCCACGGCGTTGACCTGGACCGCGCCCGTGCCTCGTCCGGCTCCGGCCCGGACCGCCACGACGGGTCATCACGAGCCATCGGTCACGGCGTCTGACCTTGCGGGGCCCGGCGTGGTGCCATCCCGGTCGCTGTAGATGAGTGAATCCATCTTCGGAGGTGCCAGGTGATCGCGTACGTCTTCCCGGGCCAAGGTGCCCAGACCGTGGGGATGGGCAAGGATCTCTATGACCGCTTTCCCGAGGCTCGAGCGGTCATCGACGCCGTCGAGAGCCGTTCCGGGCTCCCGCTCAAGCGCCTGATGTGGGAGGGCCCGGCAGACGACCTCACGGCCACCCAGCACGCCCAGGTCGCCCTTTTTGCCTGCGGTGTCGCGGCATTCAAGGTGCTCGAGGCCCAGGGCGCCCCCCCGCCCACGATGGTCGCCGGCCACTCGCTCGGAGAGTACACCGCGCTCGTCGCTGCGGGCGCCCTCGACCTGGGCCCCGCCACGGATCTGGTGACCCTGCGCGGGCAAAGCATGGCCAAGGCGCCGCCTGGAACCATGGCCGCGGTCCTCGGGATGGATCCCGACCAGCTCACCCGGCTCTGTGCCGATATTCCCGGCCAGGTCGTGGTCGCCAACTACAACACCCTCGACCAGCTCGTCGTTTCGGGCGAGGTCAAGGCGGTCGAAGCCCTGCACGACGCGGCCCGCAGAGCCGGCGCCAAGCGTGTCGTGATGCTCAATGTCGGCGGGGCGTTCCATTCTCCCCTCATGGCTCCTGCGCTCGGTCCCCTCTCCGCGGCCCTGCGCGAAGCTCCCTGGAAGGACGCCACGATTCCGGTGGTGCACAACGTGGACGCGACCCCCAACCAGCGGGCAGACCGCTTCGCCGACCGGCTGACGCGACAGCTCGAAAGCAGCGTGCGCTGGGTCGACTGCGTCGGTGCGATGCGAGACGCAGGCATCCGGATGTTCGTCGAACTCGGCGCCGGCCGCACCCTGGCAGGACTGATCCGCAAGATCGATCGTTCGCTCCAGGCAGTGGTGGTCGAAGACGGGATCTCGCTGGACAAGACCCTCTCGGATCTGCACGCCCTGGCCAAAGAGCCGCTGGTGCGGTGACCCAGCCAGCAGGAGAGCACCTCGTGACACGCAGACTCGAAGGGCGGACCGCCCTTGTGACCGGGGGAAGCCGCGGCATCGGTCGTGCGATCGCGCTCGAACTTGCCATCGCCGGGGCCCGGGTCGGAATCAGCTACGTATCCAACGCGACAGCAGCCGACGCCACGGTTGCCGAGCTCGAAGCTGCCGGTGGCGAGGCTCGGGCCTTTGCGTGCGATGTGGGCGAGGGGGAGGCCGTGGAGGGCCTCGTCAAGGGCTTTCTGGACTGGACCGGCGGGCGGATCGACATTCTGGTCAACAACGCCGGAATCACGCGCGACGGTCTGCTGATGCGCATGAGCGACGCGGACTGGGACGCCGTGCTGGATACCAATCTCAAGGGCACGTTCCTCGTGACCCGGGCGGTGTCGCGGTCGATGATCAAGCAGCGGTTCGGGCGTATCATCAATGTCTCGAGCGTGGTCGGGTTGATGGGCAACGCCGGCCAGGCCAACTACGCCGCCTCCAAGGCGGGTCTCATCGGCTTCACCAAATCCCTTGCCAAGGAGCTGGGCTCCCGTAATATCCTGGTCAACGCTGTGGCCCCCGGGTTCATCCGCTCCGAGATGACCGATGGCCTTGGCGACGATCTCAAGCGCAAGTACCTCGAACAGCTGCCTGTCGGCCGGTTCGGCGAACCGCAGGAGGTCGCGGCCCTGGTGGTCTTCCTCGCCGCGGAGGGCACTTACATCACCGGCCAGGTCATCAACGTCGACGGCGGCATACTTACCTGATGGAGGACCTTCAAATGAACGATAACGAACTCTTCGAAAAGCTCCGCAAGGTCGTGGTCGAGCAACTCGGAGTCAGTGCCGAGGAAGTCACCCGCCAGGCGAGCTTCCAGGAGGATCTCGGAGCGGATTCCCTCGACACGGTAGAGCTCGTGATGGCCCTGGAAGACGAGTTCGAGGTCGAGATCCCCGATGAGGATGCCGAGAAGCTCACCACGGTCGAGAACGCCCTCAAGTACATCAAGACCCATCAACCAGCCTGAGGACCGCGGGAGGGATGGCGGTGGCAACGTCAGCCATCCCTTCTTTCGATGGGGGCTGCGAGCGAGCCGGGGTCGCGTTGCATGGACGAACGCCGGCCGGCGTGAGATAGTGCCAGTTCTCTCGCGGTCCAAGGGGACCACGGGCGGTGCTGTCCGAGGCAGCCGCGAGACCCGAGCCGCCAGAGACACCGGTAAGCTGCAGCCACGAGGCGCGATAGCCGCAAGATAGCCATGAAGAATCGAGTCGTCATCACGGGCCTGGGCGCCGTCACCCCCATCGGGTTGGACGCTGCTTCATACTGGAGCGGGCTCAAGGCTGGCCAGTCCGGGGTCGCACCCATCGCCCGGTTCGATGCCAGTGCCCTTCCGGTGCGCTTCGCCGCCGAGGTCAAGGGGTGGGATCCCACGGCCTACCTGTCGGCCAAGGAATCCAAGCGGAACGCGCGCTTCGTCCAGTTTGCGGTGGGTGCGGGGCGACAGGCCTTCGATCTGGCCAATCTCGGGTCGGGCGGCATGGACATGGCTCGCCTCGGGGTCATCGTGGGCTCCGGGATGGGCGCCCTCGACGTGCTCGAAGAGGAGATCACGACCCTCAACGCCAAGGGACCGAGCCGCGTCTCGCCCTTCCTCATCCCGATGACCATCGTCAACATGGCCGCAGGAGCCCTGGCCATCAACGTCGGTGCCAAGGGACCCAACTACTGTCCGGTTTCGGCCTGCGCGAGCGGCAGCCATGCCATCGGCGAGGCGTTCCGGTCCTTGCAACGCGGCGACGCCGACGTGATCCTCGCCGGCGGGGCCGAGGCGGTCATCACGCCCCTGGGCATCTCCGGCTTTGCCTCCGCCAAGGCGCTATCCAGGCGCAACGACGATCCAGCTCACGCTTCGCGTCCCTTCGACGCGGCCCGCGACGGCTTCGTGATGGGGGAGGGTGCGGGCGTGCTGGTTCTCGAAACTCTCGAACACGCGACCCGTCGCGGGGCCGAGATCCTGGCCGAGGTACTCGGCTATGGCCTCTCGGCGGACGCCTACCACATGACGCTCCCAGCGCCGGAAGCCGAAGGGGCGCAGCGGGCGATCAAGATGGCGCTGGCCGACGCCGAGGTCGCGGCGGCACAGGTGGACTACATCAACGCCCACGGAACCTCCACCGAAGCCAACGATCGCCTCGAGACCGAGGCCATCAAGGCCGTTTTTGGCGAACACGCGGCCCGGATCCCGATGAGCAGCACCAAGTCGATGACGGGCCACCTGCTGGGCGCAGCCGGGGCGATCGAGGCAATCGCCACGGTCATGGCCATCCGCGACGGCATCATTCCCCCCACCATCAACCTCGAGGAGCCCGATCCCGAGTGCGACCTGGATTACGTTCCGGGTGCGGCTCGCCAGCACGAGGTCCGGATCGCCATGAGCAACAACATGGGCTTCGGCGGCCAGAACGGATCGCTCGTGTTCGGGCGCTTCCAGGGCTGAGTCCGGGCAGGCGCCTTGATGACGGCCCTCGCCATACCTGCTCTCATCGAACGCCTCGGCCTGCCTCCGGACGTGGACACGGCCCTCTTCGAGCAGGCCGTGACGCACGTCTCCTACTCCGCCGAGCATCCACCCCATCCCCACTACGAGCGCCTCGAGTTTCTCGGCGACGCCGTCTTGAAGTTTGCCATGGCGGATCTCCTCTTCGCGCGATTTCCCGACGATCCGGAAGGGCCCATGACGCAGGTGCTCACCCGGGTCGTATCGGACCAGACCCTGGCCATCGTGGCCCGGAGCCTCGATCTCGGCCTCTTCTTGCGCCTGGGCGCGGGCGAGATCGCGACCGGGGGGCGCGACCGCGTCGGGACGTTGGCGTCGTCGCTCGAAGCCATCCTGGCGGCCGTGTACCTCTCGTGCGGAATCGATCGGGCCATGGCCCTCATAGCGCGCCTGCTCGAGGCGGAGATCGCTTGCGCGCATTGCGAGCCCGGGGGAGAGAACTTCAAGGCCCTGCTGCAAGAACGCACCCAGCACTTTCTCGGCCAGCTCCCGAGGTACCGCGTCGTCGCCGACACGCTGGTGACTCCCTACGAGCACCTCTTCGAGGTCGCGGTGGATGTGGACGGGCTCACGCGCTCCCACGGCGCCGGCCGCACCAAACGAGCCGCAGAACAGGAAGCCGCGCGGCTGGCCCTCCTCGAGATGGGCTGGGCCTCGCACTCTCGCCCGTTGCGACGCTCTTGATCTTGCACGTGGCCGATCCTGGCCAATCGACGCCCCTTGCGCTAACCTGACGGGCATGCGGCCAGTCTCGATCGCCCCGTCCCTGCTCTCCGCCGACTTTTCCCGGCTGGCCGACGAGCTCGCCCGTATGGAGGCGGCGGGCGCCGACTGGGTCCACCTGGACATCATGGATGGCCACTTCGTGCCCAACCTCACCTTCGGCGCACCCGTCATCGCAGCCCTGCGCCCGCATACGCGGCTCCCCTTCGACGCCCATCTGATGATCGAAGCGCCAGAGCGCGTGATCGAGGACTACGCGCAAGCTGGCTGCGATCACCTGACCGTGCACGTGGAGACGGGCTACCATCACCGCCGCACCCTGGCGGCGATCCGGGACGCCAAGATGCGAGCCGGCATCGCCCTCAACCCCGCCACGCCCCCGGAGGTCCTCGACTATCTCCTGCCCTTTGTCGACATCGTGCTTGTCATGACGGTCGATCCGGGCTTCGGGGGCCAGCGGTTCATCCCGGAGATGCTGGACAAGATCCGGCGCATCCGGCAGCGGATCGGCGACCGCGATATCGACCTCGCGGTGGACGGCGGTGTCACGGCCGAGACGGCCCAGGCGATCCTCGAGGCGGGAGCAAATGTACTGGTCGCAGGGAGCGCGGTCTTCCGGTCCGCCGACATCAAGACCGCGGTCGCGGATCTGCGGGCGACAGCTGGACCGTTTTCAGCTTGAGATTTCCTAGCCTGGACTATTCATGACCCGCTACTCGACCGTCGCATCTCGGCCCGCCTGCTTCGTTGCACCGCGGTCCGTCGGTCCTCACGTACTGTTCAAGTACGCTGC
>JAJYIO010000048.1 GCA_021790035.1 bacterium
CGGAATCCAACCCAGGCCTCACTCCACAACCGAGAGCGGATGACGAGATTCGAACTCGCGACCCCCACCTTGGCAAGGTGGTGTTCTACCACTGAACTACATCCGCAAAGCAGGTGAAAAAGATAGCATGGCACCTGGGTGGAGTCAAACCGCGCAGAGAGCGTTTGTCGCCGACTCCGGTCATGTCACGCCTGATCGGACAGCGAAAATGTCACACCTCCCGACGCGAGGGAAGGCTGTTGAGCCTCATGGACTCGAGTCGGGTTCGCGTCCTGAAGCGTCTAGCTTCCAAGAAGATGACGGCCATCCAGGCGGAGCGGTCGGGAGGTGCGGCGGCCCGGGGCCCGGGCAGAGCGCCCTAAGGCTCCCGATCCCGCTCTCCGGTAGCCTCGGAAGCCTCCAGCCGAGAGGAGCTGGGGGAAGGTTGCGGAACGTAGCGCCGAAAGGTTCTCGCCACCTCGAGAAGGTGCATGCGATGCTCGTAGGGGAGTTCCTCGAAGAGAGCCGCGATCTCGGCAATATCGGCCTCGACGTCCGTCGGAAAGTACGTTGCCGGAGCCGGGTAGTGATATAACGCAGAGGCGCGATCAAGAAAGGCGCGGCCCGGGATGGCGGGACGGCTGGTACTGTGCGTCCGGCCCTCCTCGAAATCGCTCAGCCGGGAAGCAGAGATCGACAGCCGACGGGCCGCTTCGCGCAGGCTGAGCTTCTGGGCGAGCCTGAGCTCGCGCAGCTTTTTCCCGATCGGAGAACGCTTCATTGCCGGCCACGAGCGTACCGTTGTGCCTCATCGAACGCTGCGCGTATGATGTGTGGCCACCCTGCTCGACTTGGACCAGGGGCGACCGGCGCCAGCGAGCCCCTACCCGTCGAGGCAACCCCCTCGCGGCGTTGTATCGCAGCTCGCCGCTCACGGGCCGTCGGACCCGGTCGCGCCCCCGCGCAATCGAGGATCCGCCTTGCCGGATTCGACTGAAAGAACCCGCGGGTTCGGCGGGAGCCGACCTTTCGCCGTCTCGCCGCCTTCGGTATCATGGCCAGGTAGGCGACTTTTCGAGCGCTCGGCCTACGCGGCCTTCCGGGGGCCCCGGATCGGGGTTGGTGACGGGATCGGCCGCCCATGCGCTCGGCACGGACACCATGCTGGATCAGATTCACGAAGAGAAGCTCGCCGAGATCGAGAAGACGTACCACGAGCTGGGGGACCTCCTGTCCAGCCCGGAGGTGCTTGCCGACCAGGAGAAGCTGCGCAAGTACGCCAAGAGCCGCGCCGATCTCGAGGAGTCCGTCACCCGGTACGAGCAATGGCGGCAACTGCGTCAGGAGTTCGAAGGCGCCCAGGCGATGAAGCGGACCGAGTCGGATCTCGAGATGCGGCAGATGGTCGAGGCCGAGATCGCCGAGCTTTCCACGCGGCTGGCCGCCCTCGAAGCCGAGCTTCAGGTCCTCTTGCTGCCGAAGGATCCGATGGATGACAAGAACATCGTCGTGGAGATCCGGGCGGGGACTGGCGGTGACGAGGCGGCGCTTTTTGCGGGCGACCTCTTGCGAATGTACCGGATGTACGCCGAGCGCCGCGGCTGGAAGGTCGAGCCGATGAACATCCAGGAGATGGATCTGGGCGGCGTCAAGGAGGCGGTGCTGTCGATCAAGGGGGATCGGGTGTACTCGCGGATGAAGTACGAATCCGGCGTACACCGGGTCCAGCGCGTCCCTGCGACCGAGGCTTCAGGACGGATTCACACGTCGGCCGCCACGGTGGCCATCCTTCCCGAGGCGGAGGAGGTGGACCTCGAGATTAACCCCAAGGATCTCGAGATCGACACATTCCGATCGGGAGGGGCCGGCGGTCAGAATGTCAACAAGGTCGAGACGGCGGTGCGAATCACGCACGTTCCCACCGGCCTGGTCGTGGCCTGCCAGGAAGAGCGCAGCCAGTTCCAGAACCGCGAGAAGGCGATGCAGCTGCTCCGTACCCGATTGCTCGACGCCAAGGTCCAGAAGGCCGAGAGCGAGTACGCTGCGGCCCGCAAGAGCCAGGTCGGCTCGGGCGATCGCTCGGAGCGCATTCGCACGTACAATTTCACCGAAAATCGCGTCAGCGATCACCGGATCGGCCTCACGATCTATCAGCTCGACAAGGTTCTCAATGGCGACCTCGATCTCGTGATCCAGCCATTGATCGCGGCGGATCAGAGCGAGAAGCTGGCCGCCTTGACGGCGCCAGCGATGTGACGGCTCTTTCGAGAAATCGAGCCTCGCGGGCGGCTTCATGGGCTGTTGCAGCCTAGCGATCGCCAGATATCGATGGATGGATATTAAAACAGGAAAATGAGCGAAGTTCAGACAGTGACGATCGAAGAGGCGTTGCGCCAAGGGAGCCGGCGCCTGCGCTCGGTTGGCTTGGGCTCGGCGGATCTCGAGGCCAGCCTCCTGGTCGGAATGGTGACCGGGCTCAACCGGCTGGCGCTCCTGACCCAGACGGCCACGGAGCTCACGCCCGAGCAGTGGGCTTGTCTCGATGCCTTCCTCGTGCGCCGTGAGAAGCACGAGCCGTTCCAGTACCTGGCGGGCAAGCAGGAGTTCATGTCGCTGGAGTTCGAGGTGGGCCCGGGAGTTCTGGTCCCCCGGCCCGAGACCGAGCACCTGGTCGAGGCGGTGCTCGATCGCATCGCCGACTCTCCGCGGCCCGAGAGCGGAGAGTGGTTGCTCGCGGACGTCGGCACCGGGTCCGGGGCGATCGCGGTGACGCTGGCTTCCTACGTCAACGACGTGAGGGTGGTGGCGACCGATCTGTCGCCAGAGGCCCTGGAATTCGCTCGCCGGAACGCAGAGCGGCACGGCGTGGCCGAACGTCTGGAATTCCGACTGGGCGACGGCCTGGCGCCACTGGCGGATCGTGCGGGTGAGTTCGACATCCTCGTGTCCAATCCCCCTTACATTCCCACCGGGGAGATCGCCGGCCTCGACCCGGAGGTCCGGGATTTCGAGCCACGCCTGGCTCTGGATGGCGGCGAGGACGGGCTGGCGATCCTAGGGATCCTGGCGCGGGACGGGCTGTCCCTGGTGAAGCCGGGCGGCTGGCTGGCCGTCGAGGTCATGGCGGGTCAGGCCCCGAGGGTCGAGCACCTCCTCGCCAGCTGGCGGGATATCGATGTGATCAAGGATTTGCAAGGGCACCAGCGGGTCGTGCTCGCACGTAGGCCGCAGGGGTGAGCCGCGCCTTCGCGGCCGGGGCCGGATCGTGAAGCGCGTCCCGGCGGACCCGAGTGGGCTGGAGCAGGCTGCTGGGGCACTGGCTCGAGGGGGAATCGTCTCGTTCCCGACCGACACGGCCTATGCGCTGGCTGCCAGTCCGGAAGACCCGACGGCGCTGGCGGGGATCTACCGGATGAAGGGCCGGCCGGCCCAGATGCCCCTGATCGTGCTGGCCGCGACCCGTGAGGCTCTCGCCGACTGGGCTGTCCTTCCGCAGGAATGGGACCAGCTGGCGCGAGCCTTCTGGCCAGGACCCCTCACCCTGGTCTTGCCGGCAGGACCCCGGGCTTTCGCCCCGATCGCGACGCCGGAGAGGACGGTCGGGGTACGGATCCCCGCACACCCGATCGCGCTGGCCCTCCTGGCCCGGACGGGCCCTCTGGCCACGACCAGCGCCAACCGTTCCGGGGCCTCGTCGCCCCGTTCGGCGGACGAAGTCGAGAGCCAGATCGGCAGGGATCTTGACCTCGCCCTGCTGGTGGACGGCGGCCCCACCTTGCACGGCGCCGATTCGACGGTGCTCAGCCTGGTAGGCCGTCCTCGGATCCTGCGAGCCGGAGCGCTGACGGCTGAGCAGCTCGGGATCGTCGGCTGAAGCTGGCCCTAGCTCTCCGTCTCCCGCCGTCCAACCTTCGACTCCGTCCCCGGTTCCACCTGTGAGATACTCTGCCCTGCGAGGCGGGGGACTCGAGGGCCCCCGGCCGCCAGACTCGTTTCAGTTAGATCTGACCGTGGCGAGGCCAGGCATGAGTGAGTGGATGGCGAGCGCGTCTCACAAGGCCACGATCGAGTCGTACTCGGCGAGTACGCGAGATGAGTGGCCGCGGAGGTAAGCCGCGAGATGCCGGTCAGGCGCAGGCCGAACAGGTCAGGACTCGATGGAGCGGGTCAAGGGGAGGAGGGAAAGATGGACAGGTGTTGCGTTTGCGGAGCCATCCTGAAGGGTTCCGAACGACAGGCCATCGGAGCATGTCCGTCGTGCGGATCCGACCTCTCGCGGTGCGAGCACGAGCACCGCGCTCGCACCGTCGAACCCGAGTTTCTTTCCGCCGAACCCGAGGCCAGGCACGGCGATCGGGCCTCTCGGGTCGTGGCGGAAGATGCCGGGATGAGCGTTCGACGGGAGGAACCAGAGGGCCCCGGGTTGAGCGAGAAGGAGATCGGACGACCCGGGCCAGCCTGAGCAGGGTCACGTTGACCGTCACGCATTCCGCCATGCTTCGTCAACCGCAGCGGTGCCCGCTCATGTACGCTCCGTGTACGATGCGCCGGCGCTGCGCGGATTTCGGCGCATGGCGGACATCTTCTTGCCGATGTGAACCTCTGTTCAGAGGGCTCCTGGTTCGTGCGGAGAGGAAGTCTAGCCTCGCATCCCCCGCAACACGGCCGCGAACTCCGCGGTCGTGCCGAAGCGTTGGGCCGGAAGGGGCTCCATGGCCCTGGCGATGGCCGCCGAGAGCGCTGGAGGCAGATCGGAGTTGACCTCGGCAGCAGGTCGCAACGGCGTTCGGGAGTGGAAGGACGGCGGTTTGGTCCCGGTCACCAGATGGTAAAGCGTGGCGCCAAGGCCATACACGTCGGTCCGGGCGTCGGTTTCGTTGCTGTCGCCGAAGAGTTCGGGAGCGGCGTAGGCGGCATCCCGTCCCCCCACCAGTTCGGTGAAGACGATGCTGGGATCCCCCTCGATCCGGGCGAATGCGAAGTTGGTGAGCTTGACCGTTCCTTCGCTGACGAGGAGGCTGGCCGGACTCACGTTGCGGTGGATGACGGGCGGGGTCGCACGGTGGGCCTGGTCCAGCCCGTCGCAGGCCTGCGCGACGTACACGACGGCATCGACCCACGCGAGATCGTCGATGCGATCGGCCAGGCACCAGCCATCCACCCACTCGCTGATGATGTAGATGTTGCCTTGATCCTCCAGCACGTCGAGGACCTCGACGATGTGGGGATGGCGGATGCGCGTCGTGGCCTTGGCCTCGCGGATGGCCCGGTTTCGCCAGAGTAGCTGCTTGTCGGGCGGTAGGTTGACGTCGACGATGTACTTCTTGATGAAGACCTCGCGCTCGGTGAACGCGTTGATGGCGCGGTAGGAAACGCTTCGCGAACTGCTCTTGAGAATGGCCTTGATGGCGTAGTTCTCGAAGGGGAGCGTCTCCTCGGTGGGCAACGACGAACCGACGAGGTGCTGGGCCATCTGGTGCAGCTGCTTGTCGGTGGCTTCCTCGGTCAGGCGCTGGCGATCGGCCTCGACATGAGGCAAGAGACGCTCGAGCGGAATGACCTCGATGTCGGTTGGATTCTCGATATCGAGCGGGGTGTGAGGGGGGACGACCACCAGGGCCTTGGTCACGAGCTTGCCCATCAAGCCGCTGTTCCAGCGGGACAGAATGGTGTTGAGGGTCTTGGCCTTCATCTCGCTGCGCTGGAGGGGATTCTCTACCTGGTGCGGCGGATTGCCTTCCCGGAACACGATCCACTGCTTCTGGTTGATGTGCCCCTTGACCTCACCCTGCCAGTACTTGGTCTCGATGGCATAGACGGCCTGGCGCGTGAGAACGATGAGGTCGATCTCGATGTTGCTTTGCTTGTGGTAGAAGCCCGGCAACACGACGTTGGTGAGTAGCAGGCAATCCTCTCCGAGGTGGCCAAGCGTGCGAGCGACGGTCTTCTCGAACTCGTTGACCGGGTTCCCTGCGACGATGATCTGCGCCATGGCTCGATTATACGCTGCATCTGCCCGGCGCAAACACCCGGGAAGGCGCACGAACAGTCGTCAGGAATCTGCCGGGCGGTGCGAAGACCGGCCCGAAGTCCGTGCTATCCGCCGACTTTCGCGGCCGGTAATGCCGCCTGGATGCGCTCGAATTCCGCCTTGAGCTCGGCGGCGCTCTTGAAGCGCTCACCTGGATCCTCGGCAAAGCATCGGCGCAGGATCCGGTCCAGGTCCGCGATCCACGAGAGATCGGGCCGCATCGCAAGGGACTCGAGATAGGCCCGTATCGCCAGCGCTTCTTCGGTCACCGGAACGAAGGAGCTGGCCGCGACGAACCCGAAGGTCCGCGGTCCGAGCCAGGGCGAAGCGGGGAGGTTGCCGGTGATCAGTCGGTAAAGGGAAAGCCCCAGGCTGTAGAGATCGGACTCGGGGCGAGCCTGGTGAGGCGAGGCGAACTGCTCGGGAGCCATGTAGGTGAACGTCCCGAGGGGAACGCCCGAATCCGCGGTGAGCTGGCTGGTCCCGAGCGCAGCGTTCTTGGCGATGCCGAAATCCAGGAGCTTGACCTCGCCGGTATTCGAAACCATCACGTTCGAGGGCTTGATGTCGCGGTGGATGATGGCCATCGTATGCGCCTCGGTAAGGATGTCGCAGAGTTCGATGGCAATCTCGAGGATACGATCCACGCCAAGAGCACCGACGGCATCCTCGAGATTCGTGCCTTCGATCCATTCGGTGACGAGGGTCGCGGGAGGCATGTAGTCGTAGACCTTGACCACGCCGTGGTGGACTCCCGACAGCGCGATGAGGCTCTGGACTTCCTTGTGGAAGCGCTCCAGGGCGGCCTTCGACTGGATGCCGAGGGGATTCGCCTGCTTGAGCGCGACACGGCGGTGAAGCTTGAGATCCTCGGCCTCGTAGAGCGAGCTGTGAAGCGAGGACGAGACGAGTCGGATGATCCGGTACGGGCCGATCCGTTCTCCCGGCGCGAGCTGCCGGCCGTACGTGATCTCGGGTTCTGCGGCCTCCTCGGAGGCCACGGCCTGCTCCACGGTACGCGCCAGGATCCTGGCTTGGCCTGGCGCAAGAAGCCGATCGCCGGCCCGCGCCCGATTCCTCGTCCACATGGCCAGGGCCAGGATCGCTGCCGCCAAGGCGGCGCCGAGCGCCAGCCAGGCCCAGCTTGGGAAACGTGGCCGCGGCCTCGGGACCGGCGGTGCTGGCGGCGAAGAGGCTGCGGTGCCCCAGTGGGTCTGGATCTGGAAGATCAGGTCGCTCGCGGCGAATCGAACCTGCGGATCCTTGCGGGCTGCCTCTTGTGCCAGCTCGATCGCTGCCGCATGCTGCCCGCTCTGGTCGAGGATCTTGGCCACCTCGAGGTAAGAGAATCCGTCCGTGGGATTTGCGGCGATGCCGGCGTGGCCCTCCACCAGGGCATCGGCGAAATCGCCGTGTCGAGCCAGCATGCGCGCCGCCGCAAGATGAAGCTCGGAGCGGACCGATGGGGAGCCGGTGGCATCGCGCCTCAAGAGGGCCAGAGCCGCCGGGACCTGCCCCTGACTCTCCAGCATCAAGGCGGCGGTCAGCGGGTCGGTTCCCGCCAGCGCTCGAACCTGGGCGGCGCCTGGCCGTCCGGGCGACACGGACGCGAGCGCGGGGCTGACCGGCGCCACGAGAATGGCGGCGGCGCCCAGGCTGACGAGTGTCCTGATCCGCAGAAGTTGAGACCCTTGAAAATGCCGCCAAGCGTACCAGCGGTCGCTATATACCCTGACCGGCCCGGCTCTCTCGGGAAGGCTCGAAGAGCAGCTGCCCGGCAGGGGACGCAAAGGTCGCCGCAGGGTAGCCCGCCAGCCGTCTCGCGGATGGCAACCTTCGAAGTGGAAACCACGCCACCTATATAGCCAGGCGGCCAAGCAGCTTGTCCGCAGCCGGGCAGCGAGAGCGGATCGCCGTTTCCCGCTAGCCCCGGACCTTCGCCGGTCTACAGCCGACGAGCCAGGTATGCCACGCGGTAGGTCGCCGCGTCGGGTGGCTCGACCGTGAAGCAGCGGTAGGAGTGAACCGGCTCCCATCCCGTTGCCGCCAGCGACGCATGCACCTCGATCGGATCGAAACCCCGGTGAACGTGACGCTCGTCGAACCGGCGCCAGAGATCCGGGCGATCGGTATCGCCGACGAAATAGGTGATGTCGATGGTTCCGAGGGCCGAACGGCGATCGTAAGAGGGACGCCACACTCGCACCATGTCGTCATCGACCCGAATTTCCGGACGGTTTCCCCAGATGAAGCGTATGCCGTAGTCCGTGATGACGTCGAAGAAGAACGTGCCACCCGGTCGGACGCAGCGGTGCAATCCCCGGAAGACGGCCTCTAGCTCCGCCACGGACCCGCAGTAGTTGAGCGCGTCGTAGAAGCAGGTCGCCGCATCGAAGTCGGTTGCCAGGTCGAGCTGGCGAAAGTCCGCCTCCTGGAACTCCACGGCCGCCCCCCAACGTGCGGCCCGATGCCTGGCTGCCTTCAGCATGGCTCCGGAGCGATCCACGCCCAGGACGTCTACCCCGCGAAGCGCCAGGGCCACCGCAGCGGCGCCCGTTCCGCAGCCCAGGTCGACGAGCCGACCGGGCAGGTCCCCGCCCCACAGCTCCCGGCCGTAGCTCACCATCTTCAGGCTGAAACGGCTCTGACCCGTCCGGTCGTAGACTGAGGCGTACGCCTCGTAGGGTGCAAACTCGGATGGGGGCATCTTTTACATAACGTAAACGCCCGGAGAATCGGTATAATCGCCGGCTCGCGGGTACAACCTGACGGGTGCGGGAGCGACGGGGGCCCTTGAATGGAGGATTAAAGAAATATTAAAAACCCCTTTTCAAGGGGCAAGGTTCCCCCTATACTGTGAAATTACGCACCGGAGAACATCGTGACCGGGGTCACTTTCAAGACCCTCTTCGGCAGTTCCGGGGCAGTATCGCCCTCGGGCCGGGCACCTGTCAAGGCCGCGCCAGCCCCTCCACCTTTTAGGTCTTTGCCAACCCCTTTCGTCCTAGCTCACTCGAGCCCTGTTGCCAAGGGACTCGCAAAGGATCTGGGACGCTCTTCTAGGAGGTATTCGGTTGCCTAACATCGCCGGTGAAATGCTCGAGGATGCGGCGGCTCCGGTCGTCGTGATCGAAGATGAGGGCTTGATGCCCCACACGGTGGACCTCACCTTCGCCAATCCAGAAGAACCGGCCGAGGAGCTCGATCACTTCGAGGAAGGCGAGGAGGACGAGAGTCCCGCCTCGGGCAAGAAGGTCAA
This sequence comes from bacterium, assembly GCA_021790035.1. Lineage (GTDB taxonomy): Bacteria > Cyanobacteriota > Sericytochromatia > S15B-MN24 > VGJW01 > JAJXWQ01. Next base: position 9,270 of record JAJYIO010000048.1, read on the forward strand.
CGCTTCCGGCTCCACGGCACATACCGAGCAGTCGGATGACTCCATCCGCCTCTACCTCCAGGAGATCGGTCGCAAGCGTCTTCTCACGCACGCCGAAGAGCTCGAGCTCGCCCGTCGCATCAGCAATGGCGACGAGCTCGCCAAGCGCCAGCTGGTCAGCGCCAACCTCCGCCTGGTGGTCTCGATCGCCCGCAAGCACCTTGGTCGCGGCCTCTCGTTCCTCGATCTGATCCAGGAAGGCAACATGGGTCTGATGCGGGCGGCAGAGAAGTACGACTACCGCAAGGGCTACAAGTTCAGCACCTACGCCACGTGGTGGATCCGCCAGGCCATCACCCGTGCGATCGCCGATCAGGGCCGCACCATCCGGGTTCCGGTCCACATGGTCGAGACGATCTCTCGCGTCAAGAAGACGATTCGCCTGATGAGCCAGAAGCTCGGCCGCCAGCCCAACGAGCAGGAGGTCGCCGCCGAGCTCCAGATCACCGTCGAGAAGCTCCGCGAGATCACCAAGGCCGATCGCGAACCTATCAGCCTTGAGACCCCGATCGGCAAGGACGACGACTCGCGCCTGGGCGACATCATCAAGGACCAGTACACCGCGTCTCCGCCGGCCACCGTCATGAACCGCATGCTGTCCGAGGATGTGCAGAACCTTCTCGAGACTCACCTCACCGAGCGGGAGCTCTATGTCGTGCGGCGCCGTTTCGGCCTGGATGGCGAGGCTCAGCGCACTCTCGAGGGCATCGGCCACGACATGGGTGTCACCCGGGAGCGGGTTCGCCAGATAGAGGCCAAGGCCCTGCAGAAGCTGCGCGGCAGCATGCAGAAGGAGCAACTTCGCGGCTATCTGAGCTAGGAGGCCGCAGCTCTGGACCCTATTCTCCAGGGTACAGGTATCGCCCGGATCCGCGGATCCGGGCGATAGCCTTTGGTGATCTGGTTGGCACGCCGGATGCAACGACGCCGTGGTCACGTCTCGAGAGGCTCCCGGCTCGAGGGAACT
>JAJYIO010000049.1 GCA_021790035.1 bacterium
ACGAAACGCTACCTGCTGAGCGGGGCTACGCAGCAGCTTGCCCGCAGCGGGGGGTAGTTTGCGGGGGGCAAGGCCCCCTGCAAGTCCCTGCCCCGAAGGGGAGTTTCTGATGAGCCCCCCACCGGCTGCGCCGACACTCTCGAATGAAGCGCCACCTGCCGAGCGTGGCTACGCAGCAGCTTGCCCGCAGCGGGGGGTAGTTTGCGGGGGGCAAGGCCCCCTGCAAGTCCCTGCCCCGAAAGGGGAGTTTCCGATGAGCCCTCGTGTCTGTCCGATCGATGCCGGGAGGGATCGTCGATGAAGCTGACCGTTGCCGCCGCCCAGCTGGCGTTGAAAGACGGAGACGAGGCGGCCAACCTGGCGACCGCTCGCCAGGCGTGCGAGGAAGCCGCCGCACGCAAGGTGGAGCTTCTGGTCCTCCCCGAGCTCTGGCTCTCGGGGTACGACCTGGAGCATGCCCGGGAGCTGGCTCTCGAGCCCGACGACTCTCGCTGGGATGCGATCGCCGCCCTGGCCAGCGACCACGGCCTGACTGTCGCCGGGTCCTTGATGGTCCGCGAGGGCCACGGGGTTCGCAATGCCCTGGTGATCTTCGATCGGTCGGGCCACCGCGTCGCCCGCTACGACAAGCTCCACCTGTTCCCCCCTGGGGGCGAGGTCGAGCACCTCGCCCCGGGAGACTCCGTCCAGGTCATCTCCCTCGGGCCGGGAGCCGCGCAGGCCGGTGACCTCGACGGAGTGGGCCTTGCCATCTGCTACGACCTCCGGTTCCCGGAGCTCTTTCGCGCCCTGCGGGGCCGGGGAGCGACGCTAATCCTGCTTCCGGCGCAGTGGCCTCATTCCCGGTTGGCCCACTGGTCGCTGCTGGTCCGGGCCCGGGCGGTCGAGAACCAGGTCTTCCTGGTGGCGGCCAACCGGACCGGACGCGACGGCGCAATTCGCTATGCGGGCCACTCGGTCATTCTCGACCCGTGGGGCGAGGCGATCGTCGAGGCCGGCGATCCTGCCGCCGTGCTTTCGGCCACGATCGATCTCGACTCCGTCGCGCAGGTCAGGGCACGCTTCCCGGTGTGGGGCGACCGGCGCATCGACCTGTTCGGCGCGGGCCAGACATGAGTCAGCCGGGGCCCGGTTGCGCAGCGCAGTGGCCGCGCAGAGGGACCCGTTCACGACAAATCAGCCGGGGCCCGGTTGCGCAGCGCAGTGGCCGCTTTCTGCTAACATGCTCGAAGTGGGAGATTGAGCGCATGGATCCGTCCGATTTCGACGCCATCTTGACCGATGTCGAGTGCTGGAACTGCCACCGGCGCACCGAGGCCGGGCTCGAGGTCAAGCTTCACCAGGGACCTCGCGACCGCACGCTCAAGATCGGCGATCCCATCAAGCTCGGAGCGATCGGCGACCGCGAGGCGGCCCTGTACGACATCGTCCTCTCGGATCCCGCGGTCCCAGGAACGGTCAGCACGGCCCAGGACTGGCGCTGTTCGGCCTGCAAGCAGCTCAACTGGGTCCACGTGCGTATCGAGGGCGATCTCCTGACCTCGGTCGAGCCCCTCGTGTGGGATGGCGAGGTCGCAGCTGGCATTCACCTGGTCGATGCCGGGGCGGCCACGACGTACGTCTTCCGGGACGCCGGGATGGATTGCTACATCGATCCGATCACGCTCGAGGTCAGCGCTCGTCGCAACAAGGGCGAGACCAGCGTCCTGCCTTATCGCCAGACCCTGTCGAGCATGCTGCCGGGTCGGTTTCGCACCTTGCTCGCGTCGGCGCGGTTCCATGCCCAGAGCGCTTTCTCCCACGAAGACTACGCGCACGTTTTCATCTACGATCCCGCCGAGCTCCGCAGGGATCTGGCCAACACCGCCCGGCTTTATCGCGAGCACCCCGAAGAGTTTCCGCGGTATCTGCCCGCCTCGACCTGACGGTGGCGGGGCGCGCCCGGGAAGACGGCTCGAGCTGAAAGAAAAGCGGTCCCGCTACTTCCGGGCGTTCTTGGCCGAATTTGCGTCAGCATTTGCCTGGGCCTCGGCCTTGGCCAGGCCAGCGGGATTGCTCTGGGCCAGGGCCGCGATCCGTCTGGATGCATCGGCCGCCTGGGCCGTGTCCCCTTCCCGCCTGGCGATCGCCAGCCGTTCGACCTGGCACAGGGGATCCTGCGGCGAGGCGGAGAGCATGGTGAGATCGCGGCGCATCTCGGTATTGAGGTCGATCCCGAGGAACGAGGTGGCAAACTTGCGGAACAGCCAGTTCAGCTTGGAGATGATGAGAAGGGCGCGGCCATAGCTCGAGGCGACGTCGGTCGCGTTCGGCGCGGCGGCGACCGCCTTTTGCAGTTCCTTGAAGCCCTGCTCGCCGTTCTGCGAGGAGTCGATGTGGAGCTGTGCGAGGCGGCCATACGCTGCGGTGGCCGTGAGGCTGAGCTCGGCCTGATCGAGCGGGACCAGGCCCGGCTGGCTGGCGCGGTGCTCGGCTTGCTGGGCGAGGGCCGTCAGCCGAGCCGGGTCGGTCATGGTCTTGATCTGCTTGTCGGTCTGCTTGGCCCAGCTGACGGCTGGCGATGACGCGACGGTGGCCATCCGAACCCTCTCTATCTCCTCGCGCTCCCGGACGTTCTCCGAGAGATCCAGGAGGGTTATCGAGCTGGTGGCGTTCCTCTTGCCCAAGGTCGGGACAAGCTTCGGTTAAGGGGGCGCAACTGGCCCGGTCGGCTTGATGAGGATGCCCACGCGAGTCTTTCCGTTCATCCGGACCTCGACGGGAGCGTGCAGGTGGATGCGGCGGACGAACCGCCCCTCGAAGACCGCGGGCTGGGCGCCCAGCCAGGCCCAGTCGATGAACCCGTCGGAGGCCTGGGTGACCGAGAAGTACCCGACCTGGAAGGAAGTCAGATTCTGGAAGAAGTGACTGCCCTGAGACGGCGTGACCTTGAAGTCGCGGAAGGTTGCCTCGACGATGACGCGCACCCCGCCGATCTGGGCCCACTTGACGGGGATCCCGAGCCAGGGATCCGTGGAGCCCCAGCGTCCCGGCCCGATGAGGATGTACGGGGTATGACTGGCGGTCAGCTCCGCGTTCAGCTGCGCGACCTCGGCCGCGGCGTCGAGGCTGCGGGGGCGGTCGAAGCTATCGGCGTCGACCACGACCAGGTCCCGGATGTCGGTGAGCCGGCCGTTGCCCAGGACGTTCGAGCAGCGACAGATCAGCTCCTCGTCAAGAAGACCCTCGACCGCCAGCTCTTCGGTTTCGCGTGACAGTGCCAGGGGGCGCATCTGCAGGAAGCCGAACTCGGCGGGCTGCCCTTCGGGAACCTGCAGGTTGACGGCGAATTCGATCTCGACCGGCCCGCCCATCCCCTCCGTGCCGAGCTCCATGAGCGTGTTCAGGATCTTGCACAGCGGAAAGAGGTTCTGCTTCAAGATGGGGGCAAAACTGACCAGGCGGATGCCCTTGCGGCCGATCCCGTCATAGATGGCGTCGTTCTCGGGCGAATAGGTCGAGCCGACGGCGTCCAGCGTGCCGTCTCGCTCGGCGGTTGCCAGGGGATAGAGCTTCTCGCGCATCTCCTGCGCGGGATCCATCCGCAGGTGGCCGGACTGCAGCTCGAGGGCGAGAAATTCGCGCTGGGAATTCGCGAGGCTGTCCTTGACCGACGAGAACTGCAGCACGTGGCGGGGATGCCGCGGGCAGAAGCGCATGCACGGCCCACCGCTGACGACCGTTCCCCCGAGGCCCAGCGCGACGGCCACGATGCCGTCCTCGGATCGCAGCGGGGCCACGGGATAGAAATCGTAAGAGCGAGCGACCCCGGAAAAATCGGGATAAAAGCGTTCCTCGTGCGTGGAGCCGACGATCTTCTGGAGGATGACCGCCATCTTCTCCTCTTCGAGGCGGTATGGCGTCGCTTTGAAGTAGGCCTTGGCCGCGCCCGTGAACAGGGAGGCGTAGACGCCCTTGATGGCGCGCATGAGTTGCTCCAGGCGCACCATGGGATCGGGATGGTTATTGGCCAGCACGAAGGTCTCGTAGACGCCCGTCAGTGGCTGATACTGCGAGTCTTCCAGCAAGCTGGACGATCGAACCGCCAGCGGATACGGGACCTGCATGAGGTACGCGGCAAGATCCGACTGGACCTGCTGGGGGAGCGGCGCGTCGAGGATCCGCCGCTGGATCTCGGCGTCGTCGTCGCTGTTGATGGCAAAATCCCGCAGGTCGTTGTCGTCGAGGAACCCGTCGAAGACGTCGGTTGCGACCACGACCGTGTCGGGGACGGCGATGGCGACGTCGGGGAAGCTGGCCGAGATGTCGAAGTCCGCCAGGAGCCGACGGACGAAGGCCAGGCCCCGCGCCTTGCCCCCAAGAGAGCCGCCCCCGAGGCGGTGGAAGCCGCCCGTGCCGTCGAACGTGCGGCGATCGAAGTCGGCGATGATGCCCGAGCTGAGCGAGGTGCGATACTCGGCGATCGAGGCGATGAGGTCGGATCGCAGGTCCTCGAACGTGGGGTAGTCCGAGACCCGCCTGGGACGGAGGCGATGGGCCAGGGCGAATTCCGCCCGGGCGCGCAGCCACTTGGAGAAGTGGTTGCGTTCCCCGTGGTAGGCGATGCTCTCGGCGGGGACGGTGTGCAGGAGTTCTTCCAGGGTGCGAAGGTCGCGAGCGCGCCCGACCTCGCGGGTGTCGCCCGTCCGGAAGACGAAATCGCCGAAGGCAAAGTAGTCGACCATGTAGCGGCGGAGGTCCGACAGCAGGGTCGGGGAGCCCTTCAGGAAGAACGCCGCACCGACGTTTGCCGCCAGCGACTCGTTGTCGCGCCGCGAGGAGTGCAGGATGATCGGGATGTCGGGCGCCACCTGTCGGATCCGCTCGGCGAGCTCGACTCCGGCGGTTGCCAGTGGCTTGCCGGCCCGGGGAAACTCGATGTCCGAGATGCAGCCGAGCAGGTTGTCCTGGTACGCCTCGAAGGACTCCCAGGCCTCCTCGAAGGTACTGGCCAGGAGCAGCTTGGGGCGGGCGCGTATCCGCAGGATCTTGTGGGCGAGGTTGACTCCCTCCGAGACCAGGCCGTGGGAATGGTGCATCAGCTCGCCGTAGATGATGGGGAGGAACGAGGAGTAGTAGCGGACGCTGTCCTCGACGACCAGCACGGCCGGGACTCCGCAGACCCCCGAGTCGAAGGCGACGTTGAGCTTGTCCTCGACGTACTTGATGATGGCCAGCAGGATGCGGACGTCTCCCTGCCACAGGAACGCCCGATCGATGTCCCGGACGTCGTGCCGGGAAAGGAAGTCCTTTAGCTCGCGCGCGTCGGCGGCCAGGAGCACGACGGGGATGTCGAGGTGATGCGCCTTGATCTGGCGAGCAAGTTCGACCGCATTCATATCACCGAGCTGGAGCGACGTGATGATCAGGTTGAAGCGGGGATCTTCGATCGCCCGCCGGATGGCCTCCGAACCCGTCGAGGCTCGCGTCAGGCCGGGAGTGTTCCGCAGGCCGAGATCCAGGAACTCTCCGAGGATGCGCTCGTGCAGGTGTCCGTCTTCCTCGAGGATGAACCAGTCGTACGGGGAGGACACCAACAGGATGTCTTCGACCCGCCGGCGCATGAGTTCCTGGAAGTCCCCCATCTGGCTCCCGCGGCCCCACGCCGGGCTCGACCAGTTGCGTTGCATCTTGCTCCTGTCCGCGAGAGGAGAGCGGGCCGAGGACTCGGCCCGCTCTCATTGTGCGCGATGACGCCGCCTAGACCAACCCCTGGTCCATCATCGAATCGGCGACCTTGAGGAAGCCGGCGATGTTGGCGCCGTTGACGAGGTTGCCCGGCGTGCCGAAGCGCTCGGCCGTCTCGAAGCAGTCCTTGTGGATCCGGACCATGATGTCGTGGAGCCGCTTGTCAACTTCCTCGCGGGTCCAGGATAGCCTCTGGCTGTTCTGCGACATCTCGAGGCCGGACGTGGCGACGCCACCGGCGTTGGCCGCCTTGGCCGGACCGTACAGGATGCCGTGGTCCAGGAACAGCTTCATCGCCTCGGGGGTAGACGGCATGTTGGAACCCTCGGAGACGACGGTGACGCCGTTGTTCAGGAGATTCTGGGCATCCTTGCCGTTGATCTCGTTCTGCGTCGCCGACGGGAAGGCGCAGTCGGCCTTGAAGTTCCAGATCGGGTTGAAGCCGACGGTGGGATCGACCGGGATGTACTTGGCGTTCTTGTAGACGTCCACGTACTCCTTGATGCGGCCCCGGCGCACGTTCTTGAGCTCCATGACAAAGGCGAGCTTCTCCCGGGTGATGCCGTCGGGATCGTAGATGGCCCCGGCCGAATCGGACATCGTGACGGGCCTGGCGCCGAGATCGATCAGCTTCTCGACGGTGTACTGGGCCACGTTGCCGCTGCCGGAGACCAGCGCGACCTTGCCTTCGAAGCTCTGCTTGCGCGTGGCGAGCATCTCCTTGGCGAAGTAGACCGAGCCGTAGCCGGTGGCTTCCGGGCGAATCAGAGAACCGCCCCAGTTGAGGCCCTTGCCCGTGAGGACGCCCGTGAACTCGTTGCGAAGCCGCTTGTACTGACCGAAGAGGTAGCCGATCTCGCGGCCGCCCACGCCGATGTCACCGGCTGGCACGTCGGTGTCGGGGCCGATGTGCCGGGCCAGCTCGGTCATGAAGCTCTGGCAGAACCGCATGACCTCGTTATCGCTCTTGCCCTTGGGATCGAAGTCGGAACCGCCCTTGCCCCCGCCCATGGGCAGGGTCGTCAGCGAGTTCTTGAATACCTGCTCGAAGGCCAGGAACTTGAGGATGCCGAGGTTGACCGAAGGGTGGAAGCGCAGACCGCCCTTGTAGGGGCCGATGGCGCTGTTCATCTCGATGCGGAAGCCGCGGTTGACCTGCACATTGCCCTGGTCGTCGAACCACGGAACCCGGAACATCAAGACCCGCTCAGGCTCGACGATCCGCTCGAGGATCTTGGCCTCGCGATACTCAAGATGGCGGTCGAGCACCAGCTTGAGCGAATCGAAGACCTCGAAGACCGCCTGATGGAATTCGGGCTCGGCCTGGTTCTTGGCCTTGACCTCGGCAAGGACCTCGTTGATGTAGTCCTGGGCGGAACGCTTCTCCCGAGCGACCGTGACGGTGCCGTAATCGTTCATCATTTTCCTCGCTTGTATCGAGAATGGAACGGCGAGTTCCCCCGCCAGAAAAGCACTCAATCCTAACGCCGGTTTTGTCGCTTGGCACGTGGGGATCTACGTGAATTCTCCGGTGGACGTTCGGGCCGGCATCTGGCGGGGCTTGCAGCGATCTGACCGGGCCATGGCCCCAGGGCGTTCGGGGGGGATAGACTGTGGTTCAGATGCAAGAAGCCAGCGCCCTCTCTCTGGCCCGCCTCGACCGCGGTGTCCTCGACGGATCGGTCGAGGCGGACCTGACCGCCCGGATCGCGCCGGCGCTCTTCAGGGCGTAGGAGCGTTCGTTCGTGCCCGTTTCCGACGCCGAGCGCCTGCTCCTGGCACTCAAGCACGAGGCGCAAAATGCCTTCTGCGATCTCCAGGGACGGCAGCAGCGCTTCTCGGCGTTCGCCCGCTCGGAGCTCGGGCGGCTGGCGGGGATCGCCCCCACCCCCGAGGCTCAGCAGCGGTTTGCCGACCTTGAAAGGGAGTACGGCAACTATCCAAACCTGGGGGTGGCCGAGCGCCAGGAGCTTGCCAGCCGGATCCGCTCGGCCGTGCCACTGCTGGCAGAGGTCCAAAGAGGTCCGACGTCGAACGGCGGATCCTCCGGGAACCAGCGAAAGCCCGCCGCGGTTTCGAGGGGGACGGGCGAAGGCCAGCTCCCTCTTTCCGCCCGCGCCGGCGTGGAGACCCCACCCGCCGGTGCGGACCTCCTGCGCATCAAGGGGATCGGTTCGCATCTGGCGCGCCAGCTCGCCGGGATGGGCCTGGAAACGGTCGACAAGCTGCTGGCGCACTTTCCGCGCACGTACCTCGACTACCAGCGCCGGACCCTCATAAAGGACCTCGAGCCCGGCCAGCTCGTCACGATCTGGGGCACGATTCGACGGGCCGAAGCCTTCACCCCGCCCCGCCGGCCCACGATGAGCATCAACACCGTCTGGATCGCCGACGGGACCGGCACGGTGTCGGCGCGATGGTTCCTGGGGCGATCGTCGCGGGCGCAGCAGGAAGCGTGGAAGAAGCGGTTCCCCCCGGATCACCGCATCCTCCTCTCGGGCGTGGTCAAGGTGGATTCCTATGGCGGTCGTCTCACGTTCGATCGCCCCGAGTGCGAGGTGTTGGGCCCGGATGCCGCCCCCGATCGTGGCGAGGATGATGATGCCGGCGGCCTGAACGTAGGTCGGATCGTGCCGGTCTATCCGCTGACCGAGGGCATCGGACAGCGCACGCTGCGGCGGGCAATCTTCGCCGCGCTCGAGCAAGAGAAGGCGCGGATCCACGACCCGCTCGACGCCGAGCTCCGCCGGGCGCATCGCTTGATGGAGCGCTCCGAGGCGCTCTGCGCCATCCACTTCCCCGACAGCACCGAGCAGCAGCAAGAGGCCCGGCGTCGCATGGTCTTCGAGGAACTGTTCTGGCTCCAGCTCGGCCTGGCCTTCAAGCGGGCCGCCCGGGAGCGCGCCGGCGACGGTCTGACCCTGCGGACCCGACCGGGCGGTCTGGTCGAACAGCTTCTGGCGGCCCTGCCCTTCGAGCCCACGCGGGCACAGCGTCGGGTCTTCGACGAGATCCGTCGCGACCTCGAAGCCACCGAGCCGATGAGCCGCCTGGTGCAAGGCGACGTGGGCTCTGGCAAGACGGTCGTGGCCCTCATGGCGCTGCTCCTGGCGATCGACAACGGCTACCAGGGCGCCCTGATGGCCCCGACCGAGATCCTGGCCGAGCAGCACTTCCGCACGTTCAAGCAGCTTCTGGCGCCGCTCAAGATCGAGGTGGCCCTGCTGCTGGGCAGCCAGAGCCGCAGCGAGCGCGAGACCTACCGCAAGGCCCTGCGGTCCGGCTTCTGCAAGATCGCCGTCGGGACCCATGCGCTCCTCTCGGACGACGTGGCTTTCGAGCGGCTGGGCCTGGTGGTCGTCGACGAGCAGCACCGCTTCGGGGTTCGTCAGCGCGCCCTCTTGCGCGCCAAATCCGTCGAGGCCGTGGAGACCCTCACGATGACGGCGACTCCCATCCCGCGCACGCTCGCGCTGGCCCTGTACGGGGATCTCGACGTCTCGGTCATCGACGAGCTTCCGCCCGGGCGCAAGCCCGTGACGACGCGGTGGCAAAGGGGCAAGGCCGGGCGCAAGGAGGCGTGGGAGCGCGTCCGGGGCGAGGTGGCCGCCGGGCGGCAGGCTTACGTCGTCTTCCCGCTGGTCGAAGAATCCGAGAAGATCGACCTGAAGGCGGCCACCGAGGAGATGGCGGCCCTGCGGGACGGACCGCTGGCGGGTCTGCGGCTGGGGCTCCTGCACGGGCAGCTGCCGCCCGCCGAGAAGGATGCGGCGATCGATGCCTTCCGCCAGCGCGAACTCGACGTGCTGGTGGCCACGACCGTGATCGAGGTCGGCGTCGACGTGCCGAATGCGACCGTCATGGTGATCGAGAACGCCGAACGCTTCGGCCTCTCGCAGCTTCACCAGCTGCGCGGGCGCGTAGGCCGGGGGGCCGAGGAGAGTCACTGCATCCTGCTCTCCGATGGCAGCGGAGAGGTGGCGAAGGCGCGTCTCGAGGTGATGTGCGCGACCCAGGACGGCTTTGTCATCGCCCAGAAGGATCTCGAGCTGCGCGGTCCGGGCGAGTTCATCGGGACCCGGCAGAGCGGCCTCCCGGATCTGGTGCTGGCTGACCTGGCGTCGGACACCCGACTCCTGGAAGAAGCCCGCCAGGCCGCCTACGCGGTGGTTGCCGCCGATCCCGAGCTGGCCGCTCATCCGGCCCTCAAGGCGGCGATGCTGGCCGCTTACCGGGACAACCTGGCCTTCCTGGGGATCGGCTGAAGGACAGGCTCGCGGGATGGCCGACGCGAGCCCCTGACCCTCGAGAACTCCTCGGTCTGGCCGCTGAGTACCAGGACTGGCGCGACCGGATGCCCGAGAACCTTTCGTCATCCGCACCGGCCGAGCGGTAAAAGAGTAGTTGACTTTCATCAGGGCAGTGACTTGCAGGGGCCCACGTCAACCAGAAAACGGCAAAAAGGGACCGAGATTCCAGGTCGAGCGACTAGCTCTGAGGGGTATC
>JAJYIO010000050.1 GCA_021790035.1 bacterium
CGGAGGATCGGGCTCACGCCCGGCCGGACGCATCCCGATTTTCAAGAGGATATTTGCAATGGCATTGACCATTCTCGACCCGAACACGGCCCTGGTCGTCGTTGACCTGCAGAAGGGCATCATCGCTCTGCCCACGATCCATCCCATGGGCGACGTCATCGAACGGGCTCGCGCTCTGGCTGACGCCTTCCGCGAGCGCGGCCTGCCAGTAGCGCTCGTGAACGTCGCCGGCGGCGCGCCGGGTCGGACGGAACAGCCGCGTCCGGCCACCCCCCGTCCAGAAGGATGGATGGATCTCGTCCCGGAGCTGAACCGGCAACCAGATGACATCGTGGTCACGAAGCACAGCTGGGGGGCCTTCGCGACCACGGACCTCGAGACGCAGTTGCGGGCGCGGGGAGTCACCCAGGTGGTGATCGTGGGCGTCGCCACGGGAACCGGGGTCGAAGCGACCGCCCGCCAGGCCTACGAGCAAGGATTCAATGTCACGCTGGCCATCGATGCGATGACCGATATGCGTCTTGAAGCTCACGATTACAGCATCAGGAACGTCTTCCCCAGGCTTGGCGAGACCGGTACGAGCCAGGACATCATCGACCTGCTTCCAGCGAGGAAGATCTGACGTGCCTTGGATCGATCTAGGGGGAAACTCCCCTTCGGGGCAGGGACTTGCAGGGGGCCTTGCCCCCCGCAAACTACCCCCCGCTGCGGGCAAGCTGCTGCGTAGCCCAGCACAGCAGGTGGCGTTTCATTCGAGAGTGTCGGCGCAGCCGGTGGGGGGCTCATTTCGTACTTCTTCGGCGGTATCTTCCTGGTGAACTCGATACCGCACACTGTCAGCGGCGTGATGGGCAGGCCTTTCCAGAGCCCGTTCGCCAAGCCGCCGGGACAGGGGCTGTCCTCGTCGACGGTCAACGTGCTCTGGGGATTCTTCAACCTGCTGATCGGCTATCTGCTCGTCTGTCGGGTTGGCGATTTCAACCGGCGGGATCCGGGCGATGTCCTTGCACTCGGGCTGGGCGGCCTGTTGATCGGCCTCTTCTCGGCGCGGCATTTCGGCCGCTTCCACGGTGGCAACACGCCCGAGCGTCCATGAGGTCGCGGATACCGCCGCCGGGAGGCCAGGCCGAACTGGTAGGCTTACTTCAACCGCCGCACCTTTGGCCTGGACGAGTGGATCGAGGAAAGGAGCCATGCCTGCAGATGGTCTATCTGGTCTTCGACTTTGAAACAACCGGCCTGAAACCAGGTCACCACGAACCGATCCAGGTCGCGGCCCTGCGGCTGGACGCGGATCTCAAGGAGGTCGGCGCCTTCGACGCCCTCATGCGCCCCTTGAAACCAGAACTCGCCTCGCCCGAGGCCCTGGCGGTCAACGGTCGCAACCTGGCCGAGCTAGCTGCCGAGCCGCATCCGGGAGAGGTGCTCGGCCGGTTTGCAGATTTTGCCCGTGCTGCCAGCGAGCCGGCTGTCATGGTGGGCCACAACGTGGGATTCGACCTCGAGTTCCTGCGTCACGCCGAGGCCGCGTATGACCTGTCCATCCCGCGTCGCGAGGCGGCCGTGGATACCTGCGAACTGGCGCGCATCCACCTCGAGAGCCGCGGGTCGATCGCCAATTCCAGGCTCGGGACCGTGGCGGGCCACTATGGCATCGAGTTCCGGGCTCACGATGCCCTCGGGGACGTGCGCGCCACCGGGCAGATTCTTGCCCGGTTGATGGCCGAGGCGCCGGATCTGGTACAGCGCGCGATCGCCGGTACGCTGTTCAGCGCCCTGTTGGCCGACGCTGCGGATGCCGAGCCGGGAAGCCCCTTCGTGGCTTCGGTCTCGGCCCAGTTCGAGCAGAAGGGCTGGCTCTCTCCCAAGCAGATCGCAGCGCTCGTTCGCATCGCGGACCGGGCCAAGGCGCCCCGGCCGAGCCCAGGCTCGGATGACCGCCGGCACCCCTTGCCCGGAAGAGTCGGCCGAAAAGCTCCTTGAGCGGGCTCCAGGCCCTCACGATCCTCTGGTTCGAGCCCGACGGCACGGGTCAAAGATGCGTTCGAGGACCATGATTCAGGGCCCGGGGGGCCGCCGGCAGTCAGGCCCGCGCTCAGGAGCGCTCGAGCGTCGCGGTCAAGCCGAACCTCTCGAGACCCTCCCGGTAGAGCTCGGCCTGCTCGCGAGGAGCCGTGGCCACGTAGGCCGACCCCTGGTTGTGAGCGGTCATCATGAGCTGGACGGCCGCATTGAGGTCGACACCATCGATGACCTTGATCAGGGCGGTGATCACGTGGTCCATCGTGTTGTGGTCGTCATTCCACAACACCACGAGCCAGGGCTCCGCCCCGACGAGGTCCTGGGGCCTTCCCAGGCTGGCCGGAATGCGATCCGGGACGATCGGACGATCGAGCTCTGGCGGAGCCTCGATGCCCGTCCGTGATGCTGGCTGGTCGATGGAGCAAATCATTGGCGTTCCCCCGTGAATCCTGAGCTGTTCTACCATGAGCAGCGGTCGAGGGTTCGCTCGAGCGACTTGAGAACTGGGAGGATCGAGATGGAAAGTCAGGTCATCGTGATCACGGGGGCCAGCGGCGGCATCGGCGCGGCCTTGGCCCAGGAACTGGGGCGCAAGGGCCACAAGCTGGTGCTGGCCGCCCGGCGCGAGGATCGGCTCGAGGCCGTCGCTGGTGAGTTTGGAGCCAGGGCCCTTGCCGTGCCGACCGACATGACGCGGCGCGAGGACGCCATTCGCCTGCGAGACGCGGCGCTGGCGACTTTCGGCCAGGTGGACGGGTGGATCAACAACGCCGGCCGCGGCATCACGCGCAAGGTCCTGGATCTCACCGACGAGGACGTGGACGCGATGATCTCCATCAACCTCAAGTCGGCCCTGTATGGAATCCAGGCGATCGTTCCCCATTTCCAGAGTCGGGGCCGGGGGGTGCTCGTCAATGTATCTTCCTTCCTCGGACGCGTGCCGCTTGCCTCGGTTCGTTCGGCCTACAGCGCCGCCAAGGCTGCGCTCAACTCCCTGACGGCGAACCTGCGGATGGACCTGCGCGTCGAGTACCCCGACATCCACGTCTGCCTGGTCATGCCGGGCATGGTCGCCACGGATTTTGCCCGCAATTCGGGCGATGCGGCGATTCCTGCGGCCGCCGCTGCCCACGGAAGCCAGACGGCTGACGAGGTGGCCGCGCAGATCGCCGATCTCTTCGACCAGTCGATCACCGAGATCTACACTCGTCAGGATCAAAAGGAGCGAGTGCGCACCTATATCGAGGACGTGGCGGCCTTCGAGCGGAACCTTGCTGCCTGGCAACCAGCGGCCCGATAGCCCTGGCGGCTCGGGAACAAGTCAGGAACGCTTCAGGAACCGGAAGTAGAACGCCGCGAACAGCAGTACGGTCCCGACGTTCGCCGCCAACCGCTCCCAGAAGTGATGCCTGAAGAACAGGACATCCATTCCGACCACGACTCCCACCATCGCGATCAGATAAAGGATCGGGACCACGTGTCTGCCCATCCTGTCTCCCATCTCTCGTGTTCTACCACGTTGACCAGGACACTCCCTGTTCCTACCTTCTGGTGCTCGGTTGAGCCCGTATCTGGCGGCGGCGCGCCAGACAGTGCCAGGCCAGGCGCACCCCGACCGACTGGTGGGGCCAGACACGCTATCACTCTCAACTTCCCGCCAATCCCGCCACGGGATAGCCGGCCCCTTGCCAGGCTCCCAGGCCGCCCTTGAGCACCAGAACGTGGCGATATCCCTTGGTCTTGAGAATGAACGCCTCACGGGCGCTCAGATAGTCGTCCGGTCAGGTGCAGTACAGGGCGATGAGGCGATCCTTCGGCAGGAGGCGATACTGGCGGCCAAACTGGAGCAGCGGGAAGTCGATGGCGCCTGGGATGTGAGAGGCTTCGTAGGAGTAGGCATCCCGAGCATCGACCACGACCACACCTTGGTGGCGCAGCATCAACGCGTGTAGCTGGTGTGCCGAGACCCGCGGCATGCGGGCTTCCTGAACGGGATCGTCGGGCAACCGGACCGAGCTCGGGCCTGCAAAGGGGGAGGCCGGCGCCATGAAGGGATCGTTTGCCGCGGTCGTGGAGCGCGCCAGCAACAGCGCCGGCGGTCCTGCCGCCATTCTCCCGGCGGATCCCAGGTTAACGGGAATACCGGGACGATCGGGGGCCGGGACCTGGGCCCCGGGGAAAAGCTGGAGGTGAAGGGCCGCGGCCATGGCCACGGAGGCAAGAAGCATCGCGATCCTCCGCTGAAAGCGGGCGCCCGGGGCCGGTCAGGGCCGCTCCGAGCCACCAGGGCACCGGAGCGACCCTACGAGCCAAGAATAGGTCATTGCCAGCGCCAAGGGGTTGGTCGACTCCGACGAGGTTGACTAGACCGACCTTCGGTTGACTTGAACTCGAGCACGCCTGCAAGAACCCGAAGCGCACTTCCCCACGTGAGGCGCGAGGGGAGCGGCCGTAAGCCCGGGTCAGGTCAATCCGAGACAGGTCTAGCTACCGGTATGCCTCGGCAGGCCGGCAGCCTGCAAAAGGTCGAGAATGCGATCGACGACCTCGTCGGCCGTCAGGTTGTCGGTCACCACCCTCACGGCATCGCTGGCCGCCGCCAGGGGAGCGACATCTCGCGTCGAGTCCAGGTGGTCGCGCTGGCGAATCTCGGCCTCGAGGACCTGGACATCGACCGCATGCCCCGCGTCGGCTAGATCCTTCGCCCGCCTGGTCGCCCGTTCACGCGCCGAGGCCTCCAGATAGACCTTGAGATCGGCCTGGGGGAACACGACCGTGCCCATGTCGCGGCCCTCGGCCACGACACAACTGCCCTCTCCGAGCTTGCGCTGCAGGCGGACCATCCCGGCACGCACCTCGGGCACCCGGGCGACATAGGAGACGCTGCGGCTGACCTCCGGACTCCGGATCCGCTGCGTGACATCTTCGCCGTCGACCGTCACTCGCATGGCATCGGGATCGGGAACCAGGCCGATCTCGGTACTGGCAGCCAGCTCGCCGATCGCCTCGGGATCGTCCATCGAGAGCCCGTGATCCATGGCCTTTACGGTCAGCGCTCGGTACATGGCCCCGGTGTCGAGATACAAGCAAGACAACCGGCGCGCCAGCGCTCTGGCTACCGTACTCTTGCCCGCTCCGGCCGGGCCATCCAGGGTGATCACCATGGCCATCACCTGCGGCCCGTCGAGGGATCGAGAGCTGCGGCCGCCCGCACCTCGAGGGAAGCCCTCGAAGTGGCCTTCAGGCCCGGATCTCCTGTCTGGTGAGCGGCAAGATCGAACAGGAAGAGGTCAGGTGAGTCCGCCGCCAGGGCGACGTTGTCGATCAAACGCGCCGGGCCGACCCTGGCGGCGATCGCCGCCACCCCTTCGCCATCGAGCTTGTCGACGGTTTGGAGCGTCTTGCCGTCGAGCACTTCGAGGTACTCCAGCCCGGCCTGCCCGCCGGCGATCTCGTTCCAGCGAGCCATTCCCACCCGCCCCAGTGCGACCGGATCGCGTTCACCCTCTCGATACCGGCCGAGGACGGCGGCGAGCGTCCGATTGAGAGCCAGGGCGGACTCGCGCTCTTGTGAGCTCAGATAGGCGTTACGGCTGGAAAGAGCCAGGCCATCCGGAGATCTGACGATCGGTGCCCGCAACACCTCGATCGGCAAGCAGAGATCCTCGACCATGGCGGCAATGACGCGAAATTGCTGGTAATCCTTCTGCCCGAAGACGGCGACGTCCGGACGGACCAGGTTGAAGAGCTTGAGGACGACCGTCAGGACTCCGGCAAAATGTCCGGATCGCGAGCGGCCACACAGGCGGGCCACCAGGCCGGGCGCCGGCTCGATCCGCACGCCTTCGAGGCCAAGCGGATAGACGGTGTCCACATCCGGTGCGAACAGGGCGTCCGCCCCCCAGGCGGCAAGCTTGGCCGCGTCCGTCTCCAGGTCGCGAGGATAGCGAGCCAGGTCCTCCGCCGGGCCGAACTGCGTCGGATTGACGAAGACGCTGGCGACCACGAGGTCGGCGTGGCGTCGAGCCAAGGTCACCAACGAGCCGTGGCCCTCGTGGAGGGCGCCCATGGTCGGTACCAGGGCGATGCGCGCGGGTCGCCGAGCGGAGAGCCAGCGGTCGAGGGCAGAACGGTCTGCTAGGAGGTCCATCAGGGCAATTCTAGCCCAATCCCGCACATTTCTCCCCTGCGCCCCAAGGGTTTGCGTCACCGCGGGCCCACGAGAAGACCGGTCAGGACTGCCAGCCGCCTCGCGGACGGCGTCCTTCGATGTGGAGACTTGGCACCAGCAGAGCCAAGCGGCGAAGCGGATACCTCGGCCGGATCGAAGTTTCAGGTCCAGGAGACCGTCAGTCCGGCAGCGGGCCCCACGGATCCGGGCGCCCTGCGATGGCAGTCCGCGCCGCGCCTCCGGAACTACTGGTTCCTGGGCCCGCGCTCCGGGCGAGATCCGTCCCCGCGGCCTGCCGCGTTGCGGGGGTCGATCGCGCTTTGTCGGCGACCCAGTTCGAGCCAGCATCGGGCGTGAGGGCCCGATCCACCGCCTCCGCCGTCTCGAGGAACGCGCGGTCCGTCACCACACGCGCACCTGGATCGAGCCCACGGTCGACCACGAAGAAATTCTCGGCCCTCGGCCCCAGGGCGATCTGGCGATGCTGAACGCCGGTCGGCGTCTCGAGCCAGACCCAACGCTGGTTGCCCTGCTCCGTGACGGCCTTGGCCGGCACCGACAGGGCGGCGCCCAGCGGGAGCTCGATCGCCATCGGCTGTACGCCCTTCTCGCCCCGCGCCATCCGCCGATCGAGCGCTATCCAGAGCCGGGTGCCGTCCCGCTCGCCGTGGGATGCCACGACGACCCCGATCAGCTTGCGGCCGCCGGCCCGGACCTCGACCGGAGCACCGCGCTCGGCGCCGGCGCCGGCGGTTCTGGCTTCGAGCCAGATCGTATGGGGCATCGGGCTCCGGAGCCCGGCGGGATCTTGCTCCAGCCAGCTTCCCACCGCAGCTTCCATCCGGATGAGCGGTCGCCTCTTCACGGCCTGTGTGCGCAGTGCCGTCAGAGCCAGCGGCCACCCGTATCGCTCGGCTTCGCGGCGTGCCGCCGCCCGGACGGCTTCATGGGCTCGATGGACGGCTGGCCTCGGCATGGCGCTGGCCACCACCGAGAAAGCCAGCGGGAGCGCGGTGAGCCCCAGGGCAGCTCCGACAAGAAGCTTGGCCGTCGAAGAAAAAGGGCGCGATCCCACGGCGTTGACCTCCAGATGGAATGGCCAGGATGGCCAGACAAGCGCACGGACGCACCAGGCGCAAGGGCGCGCGCCCTGCGATTGTGGCTCCCTTGGTTGGGTCTGTCCCGTGCAGCTGTCACGAAGTCCTTGGGAGCACGGTACGCAGAGCGACCGTTGGTCCGCGAAACCCGTAAAGAGGCTTCAGGTTCCGCTGAACTCGTAGACCTGGCCGCTGCCTTCGCTCGAGACCCAGACGCTATCCGAGGCGTCGGTCAGGACGTCGTAGGGCATGAAGACGGACGTGGCCAGCGTGGATACGCTGCCGGTTGCCGTGACGAGCCCGACCTGGTTGATGTTGCGAGCAGCCACCCAGAAGCGGCCGCTGGCATCGGCCGCCAGCCGCGTCGCGCCGGTCATGCGGCTGTCCTGAGCGATCGTCACCGAGGGCGAGGCCGATACATCGGCGATGGTGGAATTTCCGAGGACGTAGACCGAGCCGCTGGCATCCATGGCGAGGCCCTCGGCGTCGAAGCCGCAGAAGAAGAGTTCAGGCGCCGCAGCGCCTTGGCCGGGGTTATCGTAGCGAGCGACCTGATTGGCCCCGCCATCGGCAACCCACAGGCGGCCCTGCTTGTCGACCAGGAGATCGTGCGGAGTTCCTCCCCCCGAAGCCAGCGTCACGCCCGGCGCCAGGCCCGTTCCGTCGATGGCATAGGAACGAACCACGCCGATCGAAGGCAGCGAGGCATAGACGCTCCCCGAAGCGACTGCGATGGCCTCCACCGCAGGATCCGCGATCGAACCCAGCGGCTGTCCGGATGCCGAGAAGCCACTGATACCGGAATCGGTTCCGACCCAAATGTCTCCCGAAGCATCGAAGGCCAGCGCATCGGGGCCGGGAACCGCGATGGATTGCGAGGCTTCGCCACCGGCAATCTCGACGACCGTGCCGGCATCGTGCACGGCCACCCAGACGTTACCGGCGGGATCGAGGGCCAATCCCCGCGGGCCAGGCCCGACCGGAATCGAGGCCAGCTGCGTGCCGGTCGGGAGCGGTGAGCTTCCGACAGCAGGAGTCGAGCTGCCGCCACCTCCCCCACCTCCGGGGATCCCCGAGCATGCGGGCATGGCCGCCAGACCCATCCCGGCGCCGACCAGGAGGGCCCACGCAGCCGACCGGCTGCGGGTGACCCGGGGGCGCCCTTTGGAGAGCGAGAGCACGGCCTTGATCATGGTTGTCGATTGTACCCGCTCGCGGAAGACCACCGCAGCGCGTTCGACTTCCTGGCGCCCTGGATTCAGCCGAGAATCGCAGCGAGCGCTCGCCCGGCGGCCTCGACGGTCCGGCCGATGTCGTCCTCGGTGTGCGCGGTAGACAGGAACCAGGACTCGAACTGAGATGGCGGCAAGTAGATGCCCTGGTCGAGCATGGCGCGGTGGAAGCGGGCAAAACGCCCGGTGTCGGCTGTCTTGGCCGATTCCCAGTCGGTGACCGCGTGATCGGTGAAAAAGGCGGTGAGCATCGATCCGACCCGCTGGACCGTCAGCGGCACGCCAGCGGCTCGAGCCGCCTTTGTCAGACCCGCCTCGAGGGCTGCGCCCAGCGCCTCGAGCCGCTCGTATACGCCCGGACGTCCGAGTTCGGCCAGCGTGGCCAGCCCGGCGGCCGTCGCGAGCGGATTCCCCGACATCGTCCCGGCCTGGTAGACCGGGCCCTCCGGGGCGATCTGGCCGAGGATCTCGGCTCGGCCCCCGTAAGCGCCGCATGGCACCCCGCCGCCGACGATCTTGGCCAGGCAGGTCAGGTCGGGCTGAACTCCGAAACGGCTTTGAGCGCCACCCAGCGCCACCCGGAAGCCGGTCATGACCTCGTCGAAGATCAAGAGCGCCCCCTGGTCCGAGCAGATGCGCCGAAGCTCTTCGAGAAATCCGGGTGCGGGCGGGATGACGCCCGCGTTCCCCACGACCGGCTCGAGCAGCACCGCGGCGATCTCGTTTGGATGGGCCGCAAAGGCGGCCGACACGGCCGCGGGATCGTTGAAGGTCACCGGCAAGGTCGTTCCCGCGATCTCCGCGGGGACTCCCGGGCTGTCGGGCAAGCCGAGCGTGGCGACCCCCGATCCGGCCTTGACCAGCAAGCTATCGGCGTGGCCGTGGTAGCAGCCGATGAACTTGATCACGCGGGTACGCCCCGTGAAGGCCCGAGCGAGGCGAATGGCGCTCATCACCGCCTCGGTTCCCGAGTTGACGAGCCTGACCTTCTCGATCGTCGGCATGGCCTCGCGGATGGCGACGGCAAGCTGATTCTCGGCCTCGGTCGGTGCTCCGAAGGCGATCCCCCGGCCGGCAGCCTCCGACAGAGCGCGGATCACGGCGGGGTGGGCATGGCCGAGGATCATGGGTCCCCAGGCGCCCACGAAATCGACATAGGTCTTGCCGTCGACATCCTCGAGGTAAGCCCCGTGCCCCCGGGCGATGAAGACCGGATCGCCCCCGACGGCCTTGAACGCCCGGACCGGGCTGTTGACGCCACCGGGCATCAGTTGCCGCGCCTGGTCCCAGAGGATCTTGGAGCGAGAGCGAGTTTCGATCATGTTTGCCTATCTCGTGAAATCGCGAAGCATCCTAGCCTGGATTATTCACGGCTCGCGTAGCGAGACCGAGCAGATCGGTCCGGATGCGAGGCGCACCAGGCCCGAGGGACGCAGCGTACTTGAACAGTACGTGAGGACCGACGGACCGCGGTGCAACGAAGCAGGCGGGCCGAGATGCGACGGTCGAGTAGCGGGTCATGAATAGTCCAGGCTAGACCCGCCGTAGCCACTCATCTCGCGTACTCGCCGAGTACGGCTCAATCGTGGCTTTGCGGGCGCGCTCGGGTTCAAGTCAGCCGAAAGTCGGTCTGACACAACCGAGTCTGGCGGGCCA
>JAJYIO010000051.1 GCA_021790035.1 bacterium
GTGGGCTACCTGCAGGCGGAACCCCTGCAATCCACCGACCGGCGCGACGTCGTGCCACGGAACGACGCCCTCGGGGACCTTGAGATTGAACTTGCGCGTCACCCAGCTCAGGGCCTGGGCGAGCCCGAGCCGCCGGGTCAGGCCCCAGAGCCCGATGTCGACCCCGGACACGACGAGGCCGGACGGCAGCCAGTCGAGCTGGATGTCGTTGACGCGAATGACCTTGGCGCCGTTCGTGTCGATGACCTGGGCGTCGAGGATGTCCCGCGAGAGGTAGAGGAGGTCTTCTGCGAGCGGAGCTGAGACATAGGAGCTGGCCGACTTCTTGAGCCTGAACGGATCGGTAGATTCCTGGACGTCTTCGATCGGTACGATGACTTGACGGCGCCCGCGTCGCCGCAATATCAGGGCGACCACGACCAGGGAGGTCCCCTTCTGCTCGACGACGAAGTCGTGAACCTTGCCGACCAGCTCGCCTTCGCTGCCCAGAACCGGCCGGTTGAGGATGTGACTGATGAAGTACGTCATGAGTCAGCCCTCCTACGCCGTGATCTTCGTGAACGCCCGTGCCGGACCCGCTGCAGAGGGTATCTCCGGAGCGATACCCACCGCAGGTGCCGAGCCGGGGCTTGCGGGCATGAGGCTGGGAAACAGCGAGGTTACCACCAGCGCGGCGGTCAGGCCGATCATGATCGCCACGCTGACCCACGAAATGGCGTTGTAGACCGGACCATTGACCCAGCGGCCCATGATCCGCTTCTCGTTGATGAGGATGAGCATGAAGATGAGGATGAACGGCAGCAAGATGCCGTTGACGACCTGCGACCAGAACATGATCCCGAGGAGCGGAGCGTGGGGGATGAGCACGACGCCTGCGCCGATCAGGATCAAGACGGTGTAGATCGAGATGAACCACGGGGCTTCCTTGAAGGACCGGTCGATCCCGGCCTCCCAGCCCATGCCCTCGCAGATGTAGTACGAGGTGGCCAGGGGCAGGATCGAGGCCGTAAAGAGCGAGGCGTTGAAGAGGCCGAACGCAAAGAGGACGGTGGCCCACTTCCCGGCCAGCGGGGCAAGGGCAGCTGCGACCTGCCCGGCGTCGGTGAACTGGACGTTCGGGTCGTGGTGCATGTAGACGGTGGCGGCGCACGCCACGATGATGAAGAAGGCGATGACGTCCGTGATGATGCAGCCGATCACCACGTCGATGCGGCTCAGCGGATACTGCTCCGGCTTGACACGCTTCTCCACGACAGCCGACTGGATGTAGAACTGCATCCAGGGAGCGATGGTCGTCCCGACGACGCCGATCATCATGGAGAGGTAACCAGCGTCGACGTGGAACGTGGGCACGAAGGTCGCCTTGGTGACCTCGGCCCAGCTGGGATGCGCCATGACGCCCGAGATCACGTATGCGATGTAAAACACGCAGGCCGTGAGAAAGTACTTCTCCGCGGCCTTGAACGTCCCCTTGACGATCAGCCACCAGACGAAACCGGCGGCCAGGGGCACCACGAGGTACTTGCTGACCCCGAAGATCTGCACGCTCGACGCGATGCCGGAGAACTCGGCCACGGTATTGCCCATGTCGGCGACGAGAAGTGCCAGCAACACGTAGACCGTGACGCGCAGGCCAAAACGCTCGCGGATGAGGTCCGACAGGCCTTTGCCCGTGATCGCCCCCATCCGGGCGCTCATCTCCTGGACGACGATCAGGGCGATCGTGGTGGGGATCAGCGTCCAGAGGAGCGCGGTCCCGTACTGGGCTCCGGCCAGCGAGTAGGTGGTGATGCCGCCGGCGTCGTTATCCGCGTTGGCGGTGATGATGCCCGGACCGAGCACGGCCAGGAAAAGGAGAATGGGCCTCCAGGAGAGCGAGGCCCAGGGACGGCGGAAGACTGCGGGCATGGCCGTTACCTCCACGCCCGACGCGGGCCGAAGAAGAGAGCGAGAAGCGAGTACATGGCGACCTCCGTTCGATGAACTGTACGCGGCAACTGGGAGGCCGTTCACTGTCAGATTCCATCTCGCTCACCTCCTTTCTCTCGAAAAAAATCCCCACCGCCAGAGTGGCGTGGGGACGCATGAAATCACGTGCCGGAGAGCATCCGGCCGTCCCCTATCGTAAGAGCTTTGGCAATGACAAGCGTAGAGAGAACTCTCAGCCGCTTCGGGTAACGCCTTAGCTCGGCGGAACCTGGTCTATCCGTCGGGGTCTCTCGACCTTTCCGGACAGCGGCCTGTGTCTTGTCAGACGCCTCGCCTAACGAGGACTCTGAAATCGACGTTAAACGCTTAACAATCGAGTGTCAAGGCTTGGCCAGGCAAACTTGACAGCTCGTTACAAGAGCGACCGTTGAACCCCTCCTCCGCCCCCTGGACCATCGGCCTCATCGCCGGCGAAGACCCGGATCTCGACCCGCAACCTGCCAGTCGGCGTGCCCGCCAACCGGGAAGCATCCGGCCGGAGCGCGATTCGGGCCGCATGGTAGACTGTATCATCGTCATTTCAAAGCTCGGAGGCTGGACATGACTGACAATGGTTCCAGCTTGAGCTTCGGTGACCTGGGCCTGTCTGAGGATCTGATCGAATCCCTCGATCGCAACGGGATCAGGGAGCCCCTGGAGGTGCAGAGACGGGCCATACCGCTCGTCCTGGACGGAAGGGACCTGCTGGTCCAGTCGCGGACGGGAACCGGCAAGACCCTGGCCTTCGTGCTGCCGCTGTTGCAGCGCGTCGACCCCGAGTACGGGTTTCCCCAGGCCCTGGTCGTGGCCCCGACTCGCGAACTCGCCAACCAGGTGGGAGCGGTCTTTGCCCGGATCGGGCGTTCCCTGGGCATTCGCACGGCGACGCTGACGGGTGGCGTGCCATACGGCGAGCAGTTGCAGGCCCTCCGGCACGGGGTCCACGTCGTGATCGGGACGCCCGGCCGACTCTGCGACCACATCGACCGGCGGACGCTGAGCTTGAAGTCATGCGAGTTCGTGGCGCTCGACGAGGCGGATGAGATCCTGGACATGGGCTTCCAGGAGGATCTGGAGAAGATACTCGAAAGCCTGCCGGCCAAGCGCCAAACCTTGCTTTTCTCGGCCACCCTGGCGGACGAGATCGAGCGTCTGGCCCACCGCTACATGCGACAGCCCGAGCGGTTGAGCCTGAGTTCAGGACTGAAGGCCGCGGCGACCCTGCGCCATGTCGTCTGCGAGGTGAACCGGGCGGCCAAGTATGAATCTCTGGTCAACCTGCTACACGTCGAGCAGCCCGAACTTGCGCTCGTCTTCTGTCATACCAAGCTGGACACCGAGGACCTGGCGCGCCGCCTGCTGGCCGAAGGCTTCAAGGTCGGCTGCCTGAACGGCAACCTGGCCCAGGCCGTGCGGTCGAGTACCCTCGAATCGTTCCGCCAGCACGAGATCACGGTGCTGGTCGCGACCGATGTCGCGGCGCGGGGAATCGATGTGCGAGGCATCACCCACGTCTTCAACTACGACATCCCGGCCAACGTCGAGAACTACATCCACCGCGGGGGCCGGGCCGGCCGCGCCGGGCACGAGGGTCGGGTCCTCAACCTGGTGGCGCCGGCGGATCGCAGGAAGATCCAGACGATCGTGTCGGCGGCGCAGATCCGGATCGAGAACCGACTGGTTCCCCGCGGGAACGAGGTGCGCAAGACGCTTCGCGACAAGTTCTTCGAGACTCTTGCCAACCGCATCGAGGCGGGCGCCCTGGACGACTTTCGCGAATTCGCGGCCGAGCTGCTGGAGAACCTGGACGCCGCCGCACTCGTCTCGGCGCTGTTGCAGGACGTCCAGGCGGGGACCGGCCACCTGGCCGCCGGGTACGACATCGAGCCCCCCGGACGATCGGTCCGCAAGCAAGCTGAGCGCGACGCGAAGCGCCCCCCGGAGCCGACGGCATCGCCATCGCGAGAGCGCAATCGCTCGCGCACGGAACGTGCGGTGGAAGACGGCATGGTCCGGCTGCGCGTCAGCGTGGGCAAGGGGGAGAGGCTTCTACCCGGCCATCTGGTGCGGGTGATCTGCAGCAAGGCTCAGATAGCCGGTTCGGCCATCGGGGCGATATCTCTGCTGCCCCACCACGCTCTGGTCGATGTCCAGCAAGATGTGGCCAGAAAGGTCGTAGCTGCGCTCGATTGCTCGCGCGACGAGCAGGGACGATCATGGTCGGTGACGGTGTCCCCGAGCTAGAGCAATTTTCGGCGAAGGTCTCGGGCAAGTCCCGGGCGTGATCTTCAGGAGGGTTAGTTGAAAGAAGATTCCATCGAGATGGAAGGCACGATCCAGGAAGCCCTGTCGAACGGGCTTTTCAGCGTCAAACTCGACAATGACGTGGTGGTGCTGGGCCACCTGGCCGGCAAGATGCGGAAATTTCGGATCCGGGTCCTTCAGGGAGATCGGGTCAAGATCGAGCTTTCCCCCTACGACCTTTCCCGCGGCCGGATCACCTACCGCAAGCGCGCCTGACGAAGAACCAAGACAGCTGCGCCACCTGGTTCGCGAGGTGGCGCAGCTACCGCCTTGGATGATGCCGTCCGCAGGTTGGCTGCAGACTCAGTCCGGTCGGGGACCCGGGCGATCGACAGGCTCCCAGGCCTTCGCCGTATCGCTCCAGAGGAAGGAACCCACCTGGGACCACCCCCGGCTAGAGGCGGCCCAGAAGGTCAGGAATTCGGCCGTGCCGTCGACTGGCCGGTAGTAGCCATCCCGCTGCACGACGGGTCGTGACCCGCCCGCGTCGGGACTGCCGAGTTCCGCGACCGATCGCTTTCCGCGATCCGCGGCCTCACGGCGAGCGGGATTCCCCAGGTTGATGCCCAGCGGCACCCAGTCTCCCTTGGAAATGGGGCAGGTATTGATATCCATGGTGCCACTCTTTCTCAGCCGGACGGCTATCGCCCATGCTACTGCCACCGGCGCGAGCATGCCACTGGTCGCGCTCCCACAGCGAGGCGCGCCGCTTTCGAGTTGCGGCGGGCCGCGCAGGGGATGTAGCTAGGCTACTGCTCCGTTCCCGTGACGCCAGGCGCCGGGGAGGATGTCGAGAGGGTTTCCGGGGCCCTGGGGGCAGCCGGACCAGCGGAGGCACTCGGGCCACTGGGGCCACTGGGGCCACTTGGGCGACTGAACCGCCCGCGCCCCATGGGAGGCTTGGGCTTGCGGTGCTTGTTGGCGTTCTCGCGATTACGCTTGGCCTTCTCGGCCTTCGTCTGGTTCTTGCCCACTAGACTCTCCTGAAGCAGTCGCGGCAATACACCGGCTTGGCTCCCGATGGGCGGAAGGGGACCTGGGTCGCGACGCCACAGGCACTGCACACCGCGTCGAAAAGCTGACGCTCGGAAGAATAGGAGCCGCCGCCGCCTTGCCGACCACCCCCGCCCCGGTTCTGCTTGGCTGCCGTGCGGCAATCCTTGCAGCGCCGCGGAGGATTGGTGAATCCCTTCTGATAGAAGAATTCCTGTTCGGCAACGGTGAAGACAAACTCTCTCGAGCAGTCGCAGCAGACGATCTGTTGATCGTTCATCGTGGAGACCCTTTCTTGAAGCTACGGTCGGACTGACCCCTGAAGCGTTTTCGGATCCAGCCCAAACTGAAAGGCTCCAATTGTGATGAACCCAAGAAACTCTCTGGTCATCATAACAGTTAACGGGCGCGAGCGAACCCCTGTGAATTTCCAGATTGCCCTCGACCCGTGACCGGCAACGATCTGTTGGCGTGCCAGCCTGCCCTCAGCCGGAAGGGGGGGGGCCAGGGAACCGACGGATTCTCTCCGGTCACTGGCCGAGCACGGCGAGGGGGGATCTGACGGTCCTGGCCTGGATTATTCGCAGCTGGCGTAGCGAGACCGAGCGGATCGGCCCGAAGGCGAGGCGCGCCAGGCCCGAAGGGGAAGGTGCTTGGTAGCGGGCCGTGAGTGGTTCGGGCTAGAAGTCGATGCCAATGGCTCGAAGCGCCCATGGCACGACCGTGAGCACGCATCCCACCAGCAGGGTGGCCCAGACTCCCCGGACGACGAATGAATAGGCGAGCAGCCCGCCACCGCTCATCATCATCACGGCGTTGGACTCGCTCCTGCCATAGCGGAAATAAAAGAGCCCCACGAAGCCGAACAACGTGGAGACGACCAGCGAGGCCGGACTGAAATTCATGCGTACACCTGGCGGACACTAACGAGAGGCGTCAAGGACCCCATACCCGAGCTGACGGGCAAGAATTCCGCCGAACGGGCCGCGGCCAGCGCTACAGACCGGAGGCGGCGCGATGCTGTGCATTTCCTCGGCGGGCCTGTAGAATGGGTCTTCCGTTGACCTCGGCTTGGGGGTCAAGGGTCGTCATTGCGCTCCAGCAGCTGGATCGCCGTTTTTTTCTGGTCCGAAGACATGTTTCAAGGTCAAAGCCAGGCGCAGCAGACGCTGAGCAACCTCTGGCGAGCCCCTGGCCTCAAGGAGAAGATCCTCTTCACCTTCGCCATGCTCGCCATCATCCGCTTTGGCGTGCAGATACCGGTCCCCGGGGTCGATCACGACCGGCTGCGCCAGCTGTTCGGCAATGGCAACATGCTCGGCGGCTTCCTCAACATGTTCTCGGGCGGCGGCCTGGCGACCTTCTCCGTCACGGCACTGGGCATCATCCCCTACATCAACGCCAGCATCATCATGCAGTTGATGACGTCGGTCATCCCCAAGCTGGAGGAATTGCAGAAGGAAGGCGGAGAGGCCGGCCGCCAGAAGATCCAGCAGTGGACGCGCTACGTGACGATCGTCCTGGCGGCGATCCAGGGGGTCGGCATCACCGACTGGCTGTGGGCCTCCAACATCGTACTCGGGCACCAGAATGGCCAGGGCGGCTTTCCGGTCATGTTCTTCGCCACGACGACGGTCACGCTGGTCGCCGGTAGCGTCCTCGTGATGTGGCTCGGCGAGCTCATCACCGAGAATGGCATCGGCAACGGCGCCTCGCTGCTGATCATGATCAACATCCTCTCGCGCATGCCGAGCTACCTGAACCTCACCAAGCAGGGTGTCGAGGCGGGCAGCTATAGCTGGATCTCGGTGGCCATCCTCCTGGCGGCCTTCATGGCCATCCTGGTGGCGATCGTGGTCGTGCAGGAGGGCGAGCGCCGCGTGCCCGTGCAAGCGGCCAAGCGGCAAGCTGGGGGCAACGCGTTCGGCGGCGGCCGGATGAGCTACATCCCCTTCAAGGTCAACATGGGCGGCGTCATGCCGATCATCTTCGCAGTCTCCTTGATGCTCTTCCCGATCACCCTCTCGTCCATGCTCGGCGGCGGGCACCAGGCCAAGCTCCTGCCCGTCGACTGGAACGTCCTGCACTGGCACTCGCTGGCAGATCTCCGCCACGCGGCGATCTACGCGCTGACCGAGATGACGATGTCGTTGACAGCCTCGGGCTGGCTTTACGACGCCATCTACTTCGCCCTGATCATCTTCTTCACTTACTTCTACTCGAGCCTGGTCCTCAACCCGGCCGAACTCGCCGACAATCTCAAGAAGTACGGCAACTTCATTCCTGGCTACAAGCCCGGCCGGCCGACGGCCGAGTACCTCGAGCGTCTCATCAATCGCATCACCTTCATCGGCGCGATGTTCCTGGGCATGGTCGCCCTCCTGCCCAACATCGTGGAGGGGGCAACCGGAATCACCAGCTTCCAGGGGCTGGGTTCGACCGCACTCCTCATCATCGTGGGTGTCGCGATCGACCTGTACAACCAGCTCCAGACGCACCTACTCGCTCGACAGTACGAAGGCTTTATGAAATAATGAAGGGCTCATTATGCGCGTGATTTTTTTGGGCCCTCAAGGCGTCGGTAAGGGCACCCAGGCGGCTCTCCTGGGAGCCCGATTCGGCATTCCAGCGCTCTCCACCGGCGAGATGCTGCGGTCTGAAGTCAAGCGCAAGACCGAGATCGGCCAGAAGGCCGATGCGATCATGAAGCGTGGGGATCTCGTGCCGGATGACGTCATGCTGGCCCTCATCCGCAGCCGGCTGTCCGAGGCCGACGCTCGGTCCGGGTTCATCCTCGACGGCTTCCCGCGCACTCCCGCGCAGGCCGAGGGCCTCGATGGCACTCTTGCGCACTTCGACACCCAGCTCAACGCGGTGGTGCTGTTCAAGGCGCCGCGGGAGGTCCTCCTGGCGCGCCTCTCTGGCCGGCGCACGTGCCCCAAGTGCGGGGCCAATTACAACCTCGAGACTCACCCGCCCAAGGCCCAAGGCGTCTGCGACCACGATGGCACCCGGCTGGTCCATCGCGCCGACGACACCCCCGAGGCGATCAACCACCGCCTGGAGCTCTACGAGCGGCAAACTGCTCCTCTTGCGGAGTATTACCGCAAGCGGGGCCAGCTCCGGGAGATCGACGGCACGCGGCCGATCGATGCCGTCCAGCAGGCCCTGGTGGATGCTCTCGATTCCCAGCGGCAGGCCCCCTCGACGGTTGGCGCCCACCGGACGCCGCAAGGCTCTGGCTCTGCATGAAGACTTCGCAGGGCTTCATGGTCCTTTCGCCCGGCGAGCAGCTGGCGATGCGGGAGGCCTGTCGGATCGTGGGCAGGCTGTTGGCCTACCTGCGCGAGCTGGCCCAGCCGGGCGTCAATACCCGTGAACTCGACGAGGCGGCCGAGGCCTTCATCCTGGCCCAGGGCGGCAAGCCCGCTTTCAAGGGCATCTACGGTTACAAGCACACGATCTGCGCCTCTGAGAACGAAAAGGTCGTCCACGGGCTCCCGAATCGCCGCCGGTTACAGGAGGGCGACATCCTCGGACTGGATCTCGGAGCGATCGTCGACGGCATCTACGGCGATGCTGCGATCACCGTGCCCATCGGCCCCGTCAGCGAGTCCGCCGCCGAGCTACTCAAGGTGACCGAACAATCCCTCTGGCTGGGGATCGTCCAGGCGCGTCCCGGGGCTCATGTGGGCGACGTGGGCGACGCCGTCCAGCGGCACACGGAAGGCCATGGATTCTCGGTGGTCCGCGATTTCGTGGGCCACGGCATCGGCGATTCCTTGCACCTGCCGCCGCAGGTTCCCAACTTCGGCGTCCGGGGCGATGGGGCCGTCTTCGTCAAGGGCATGGCGGTTGCCATCGAGCCCATGATCAACCAGGGCACCTTCGCCACTCGCACGCTCGACGACCACTGGACGGTCGTCACCGCCGACAAGCGCCTGTCCTGCCACTTCGAGCACACGGTTTTGCTCGGGGACCGTCCCGAGGTCCTCACGTGGGAGGAAGGTCGCGATTACTCGGAGATCCGGGCTGTCGGCGTCAATCCGGCGGTCTACCAGCCCGAGTCCGAAGGCGAGATCATCGCCACCCTCGATACCCCCCAGCACGACTCGCGTCAGCGGGTTGAAACGCGTCCTACCGGGAACGTCTTCTAGCTATGGGCAAGACTGACACCATCGAAGTCGAAGGCGTCATCCGCGAGAGCCTTCCAAACGCCATGTTCAAGGTCGAGCTCGAGAACGGGCACCAGGTTCTGGCGCATATCTCGGGCAAGATCCGCAAGCATTTCATCAAGATCCTTCCCGGGGACCGGGTCAAGGTGGAGCTATCACCCTACGACCTCACCCGGGGTCGAATCACCTACCGAATGAGGTAAGACCGGAGGAATTATGAAAGTCCGTGCTTCCGTCAAGGCCATCTGCGACAAGTGCAAGGTAATCAAGCGCCATCGCAAGGTGATGGTCATCTGCGAGAACCCCAAGCACAAGCAGCGGCAAGGCTGAGCTGAGAAACAGGAGAGACCAACTCTATGGCACGTATTGCCGGTGTCGACCTTCCCCGCGAGAAGCGGGTGGAGATCGGCCTGACCTACATCTTCGGAATAGGTCTGACCACCTCCAAGCACATCCTCGAGCGGACGGGCATTAGCCCCGATACCCGCGTCAAGGACCTGACCGAGGCCGAGGTTGCCAAGCTCCGTGAGGAGATCGACCGCAACCACCAGGTGGAGGGAGATCTCCGCCGCTCGGTCAGCATGAACATCAAGCGCCTGATCGAGATCGGGAGCTACCGGGGCATCCGGCACCGCCGGGGCCTGCCTTCCCGCGGTCAGCGGACCAAGACCAACGCCCGCACCCGCCGCGGAGCCAAGAAGACCGTCGCCGGCAAGAAGAAGGCGTAGGGTCTTTT
>JAJYIO010000052.1 GCA_021790035.1 bacterium
CGAGGTGTCGCGGGTCTGCCGGGAAGAGGACGGGGAGGTGGCGGAGAAACTGCGCCTGGAACCGGAAGTTGGCGGCCTGCGGGGACATCTTGGACGAGTAGAAGAGCCGCAGGAAGATCCAGGTCAGCAGATCCGTGTTGAGGAGGGCGGCGATGGGTTCGCAAAGCGTCGGGTCGTGCGGATAGGCGCAATAGACCGTCCTCAGGCAGCGCACCGGAGCGCGCTCGGCTGCGGCCACCAGGCGGGCGGCGACGTCGCGGATCAGCACCCGCCGCGATGCACGCGAGGCGTCGCTGGCGGGCGGCGGCAGCCGATCGGGCGTCGGCGTCAGGTCGCCCGCGGCGATGTTTCGCCCTCGGATGGCGGGCAGCCAGTCGGATGGAGCGCGCTCGGCCGGCAGGATGAGCGCTTCCTCGCGCCGCTGCGTGTCGCCCTCGGCGATCTTGTCGCACAGGTCGCCGAGCGTCGGGGCTTCGAGTCCGCCCAGCCACGTGGTGAACGGATCGGGGGCGAAGACCGACCACAGGCCCTCGCGCCAGGCGTCCTGCCGCACCTCGCCCCAGGCGGCGTCGCAGAGGAGCGGGGGCACGCGAGCCTCCCGGCCGGGCAGGCATACCCCGGCCTGGATCCGATCGCCGGGTCGGGGGACGACGTTTTCGAAGATCGAGATCGCCGCGGGGGGGATCGCGCCGGCAAAGGACGGCAGGCCACAGCAATCCAGCAGCAGGCGGATGCGAAGCCGCTGCGAGAGCTCGGGGCGCAGCTTGGCGGCGCTGGTCCCGAGCAGGTACTGGTTGGGGGTCACGAAGGCCAGGATCCCGCCGGGCGCCAGCCACCGCTCCCAAGTGGCCAGAAAGCACAGGTACAGGTCCCACTTGCCCTGGAGCACGCCCCCGAACCTTGCCAGCAGGCGCTGGCGGTAGTCGGGCGCCAGGCGATCGACCCGGACGTAAGGGGGATTTCCGACGACCAGGTCGGCGCGAGCCCAGGGGCCATCGAGACCGTCGAGGAGGGCATCGCCTACCCGGAGCGCAGGCACTGCGGGGGAACAGCCGAGCTCGATCTCGTCCAGGCGGGAGCACAGGGCGAGGACTTCGGCGCAGCGGGCGATCGCCACCGGGTCGATGTCGATGCCCGCCAGGCACTCGACCGGGGCCGGGCCGCCGCGCCAGCGGCCGCGGATGCCGCTCCACGCGGCGACCAGGAAGTGCCCGCTGCCACACGCCGGGTCGAGCACCCGGGGCAGGCGGTGGCCGGTGCCTGGCGCGCCGGGACCCTCTTTGCGGAAGAACAGGGCCCGGTCCACCACGAATGCGGCCAGATCCCAGGGCGTGTATACGGCTCCCTGATTCTTGCGCGCGGGACCCGGGCCGCCGGTGATCCGGAGGCGATCGGCGATGTCGGCCCGCAGGGCTTGCCGGGTCGGATTCCCGGTGGATTCCCCCGGGTCGGGGGCCGGGAACCAGGACCGGGGCTCGATCAACTCGATCGCCGGGCCAGCTGCACGACGAGGACATCGCCAGCCAGAAGGCGGGCCTGGAGCTGGCCGTTCCACTCGGCCTTGGAGCCAAGGTAGCTGAACTGGCGCTCGAGCACATGCCGGTCTTCGTGGGGTAGCTGGAGGCTGACCTCCTGATCCTGGCGGCGGTTGACCAGGCCGACGAGAGTACCGCCCGGCATCGCCCGCTCGACGACCTCGATGCCGGCGATCGCCTCGGTCCGCGCCGGTACCCCCCAGCTATGGAGCAACCGGGATACGAACGTCGCGACCGAGCTCACCTTCCTGGGATCGTCGAGGTAATAGCCGGGGGAATCGAGGTGCAGGCCGAGGAGGGTCCCGAGGAAGGCCACGCGGCCCTCACCCATCGGCATCGCGAAGCCGACCGGCGCCCCCGAGAAGTTGAGCAGCTCCTGGCCCCCCGGCGGGACCTGGCAGTAGCTCACGAAGCGCGACGCCCAGACGCGATCGCCGGTCTGCGTCGCGTTGAGCCAGACACCCGCCCGCGTGGCGTGCTTGATCAGTCCCATGACCGGCTGCAGCTTCTCGACCGTGAAGCGGACCAGCGGATGGCGGATCTTGGCCGCCTCGAGCAGGTTGAAGAAGGCGACGTCCAGGATTCCTCCCGTCACCACGGCCAGCGAGCGGGGGCGCCAGGTGCGCTTGGTCTTGAACGGGAAGATCGAGTCGGGATCGGTGAAGGGCGTTCCCGTGACCACCAGCGTGCCGCCATCCGCGACGTAGCGCGCCAGCCTCTCGCGCCCCTCCGCCGCCACCGTGCCGGTGGACGCGAAGAAGCACACCCGGTGCCTGCCGAGATCCTCCAGCGTGGCCGTGCCGAGCTCCAGGACCTCCGGATCGTAGCCGGCCTCGACCAGGGCCCCCACCATCCCCGAGGCGCCGGAGGATACCGTGACGCTGACGTCGATCGCCAGATCGAGATTCTCGCGGGCGGTCTTCAGGGGATCGGCCGTGAACTGGAGGGGGTCGTGGACCGCATCGTGGTAATGCAGCACGGCCACGGGCGACAGCACCGGCGTGCTCCGGGCCAGGTGCGGGCCGAACTCCTCGACGAATTGCCCGAGCGCCCGGACGACCTTCATGCGCGGACTCTGGCGTCCCTCGGTGTCGATGGCCGCTCCGAACAGGTATTGCAGCGCGTCGGGATCGACGCCGTCCTGGATGGGGTAGAGGATGTTGCCCTGCGCGCCGCGCAGGTAGCTCACCATCATCTTCTGCCAGGTCGCGATCTCGGACACGCGGACCTGGTGGTCGAGCCAGCCGCCGCCGATCTCGGGGCCCATCAGCGGACCCTTGCGCCGCATCGCGTCGAAGACCTTCGGGACGAAGGTGAGCGTGAACGGCTGGTCGAGGACCGTGGGCACGCGCATGAACTTGGGGTACATGTCGAAGCCCAGCGGCGCGACCTGGTTCTTCTTGGCCCAGTGATTGGGCCAGGCGGCCATCCAGACGTCGTTGCAGTAGAAGTGGGTGTCGACGCCCAGCTCTCGCCACATGGCCTTGAGCGTGCCCAGGTAGTCGACGATGTAGTCCTCCACGAAGGCGGCCAGGTCGCCGACCGCCTTGCGGGTGGCCGGTCGGGCCGGCGGAAAGATCGCATCGAAGGTCGGGAAATCCGCCTTCCAGGCGGCATTGAGCGGCGCGATCTCCTGGTACCGTTCTTCCAGCCAGGCTCGCAACTGCTGCACCGTGTGCGGGTTGTGGTCGGACAGGTGCGGCCCGGCGCCGAACTGCGGCATCCCGGTCTCGTTGTCGAGCTGGATGGCCACCACCTCGCCCGAGGCCACCAGGGGCTTCAACGTCGAGGCGACGGCCTTGAACCAGCGGCCCACCAGCTCCAGGAACTTGGGATGGTTGAGGGCGATCTCCTGGTAGCCGGGAGTCTGCGGGAGCACCATCTTGGTGTCCGGATAGTGCGTCCGGAGCCAGAACGGGATGCCAAACCCCTGGTACTCGGCATAGATGTAAGGGCCCGGCTTGGCGATGAGCGGCATCTCCAGCCGCCGGCAGAGGTAGAGGAAGCCGCGCAGGTCCCGCTCGGGAGCCGTGCGCCCGTCGAAGTCCACCTCGCCTTCGGCGATCTCGTGCCAGACCCACGGGATGTAGGTCGACACCGCGTTGATGCCCGCCTCCTTGAGAGCGATCAGGCCTTGCTCCCAGAGGTCGCGGCGGATCCGGAAGTACTGGAACTCTCCACCCAGGAGCAGGTGGGGCTTGTCTGCCATCCAGATGCGGTCTTGGTCGAACCGGACCTTGGTCAAGGATCCTCCGTGGTGACGGATCTGCCGCCGGCCGTCTCGGGACCGCCAGCGTGCGGCGTGAGCGCTCTCATGATGACTGATTTGTGCCCGATTGGGCGGAGGTCTCGCGTCGGTCGAGAGGCTTTGACAAGCTCACGGCGGGCGTGCTACAAAGACCTTAGCACTCTCCGGTCGAGAGTGCTAACAAACCCGATACACGGACACGGGCTTTGGGCCCTTTTTCGATGATGGCCGGTCCTTCTCTTACCCCCCGCAAGCGCGACATTCTCCGCGCCGTGGTGCATGACTACGTCCTGACCGCCGAGCCGGTCGGGTCGCGGACGCTGTCGCGCAAGTACGAGCTCGGGCTTTCCGCCGCCACCATCCGCAACGAGCTGTCGGATCTAGAGGAGGAAGGCCTGCTGCGCCAGCCGCATACCTCGGCGGGGCGCGTGCCGTCGGATCGGGGATATCGCGTGTTCGTCAACGACCTGATGGATCCGCCCGAGCTGCCCAGC
Organism: bacterium; assembly: GCA_021790035.1. GTDB lineage: Bacteria > Cyanobacteriota > Sericytochromatia > S15B-MN24 > VGJW01 > JAJXWQ01. Next base: position 4,278 of record JAJYIO010000052.1, read on the forward strand.
GACAAGCAGCGGATGGTCGATCACATGGCCTATCAGGTCGAGGGCCTGCAGGAACTCCTGCACCAGACGGCCCGCCTGACCGCGGTCCTGGCCGGCTGCACCGCCCTGGTGCGCGTGCCGCGCCCGCGGGGCAGCCGCATCCGGACGCTGTCGCTGGTCCGGGTCTCGGACCGCGAGGCCCTGCTGGCGCTGGTGACCTCGTCCGGGGCCGTGACCAGCCGTCTCGTGCCGCTTCCCGCGCCGATCGCCGATTCCGAGCTGCTGATCCTCTCGTCCTTCCTCAACGCGCAGCTTCGCGATCGCCCCCTCGACACGCTCACCTACAAGACCTTGCGTGCGATCAGCGCCCGGATGGAGCGCTACCAGGCGTGCCTGGCGGATCTGGGGGATCGGCTCATCGACGCCCTGCAGTTCCAGGACGAGGTGATCGTGGCCAACACGTCACATCTGGCTCGACAGCCCGAGTTCCAGGCGAGCTCCAAGGTCGGCCACCTGCTGGCGTTCCTGGAGAGCGGGGGCGCGGTGGTCCAGCTGATGGACTCCACGGTTGACGAAGCCAGTGAACCTGGTACGGTCCAGGTTCGCATCGGCTCGGAGAATGCGCTGGCCGATCTGGCCGAGTGCTCTCTGGTATCGGCGACGTATGGCTTGCGCGGCCAGACCCTCGGCGAGATCGCCGTTCTGGGCCCCACGCGGCTGGATTACTCGGCTGCGGTTTCTGTGGTTCGCTCGGTCTCCCGGCGGCTCTCGAGCATTTTGACCGAGCGTTTTTCTTTGTGATGATGAGGATGCATTTGCGCATTGAGCAGCAACACCGTCATGGCCAGCCCGCCCGATTCGCGGCCTGGCCTGGCCCGGAGGGCACAGCTTGGATCGTGAGGATGTAGCCTTGAGTGAAGAAGACCTGACCCGGGACGAGCCCCTGCAACCGCAGGATCCCGGGGAGCCGGCTGCGGCGCCGGCGGATGAGTCCGGCCTGGCCGCTGCGGCCGAGCGGGCTGCGTTCTTGACGGAGCCGGGCCAGGAGCTTGACGAGCCACCTGCCAGAGGGGTCGCCGAGATCGAGGCGCAGCTGGCCGATCGCGACCGGCAGCTTCACCGGCTGGCCGCGGATTTCGAGAATTTCCGGCGGCGGGCTGCCGCCGAGAAGGAAGAACTCGTCAGCTTCGCAGCCAGTCGCGTGCTGGAGAGCTTCCTGGGGATCGTCGACAACCTCGAGCGAGCCCTCGCGCATGCCCGTTCCGGGGAGCCCGCGAGCATCGTCCAGGGCGTCGAGCTCATCTACAAGCAGATCGGCGAGTTCATGACTCGCCACGGGGTGGCGCCGATGGAACCGGTCGGCCAGCCGTTCGATCCCAACTTGCACGAGGCGATCGCCTCGGTCGCAACGACCGAACATCCCGATCACACGGTGCTGGCGATCGCCCAGAAGGGCTACGTCCTCAACGGCCGGGTCTTGCGGCACGCCATGGTGCAAGTCGCCGACAACCCGAGCTCCCAGCAGCAAGCTACGACAGACGACACTTCCGCATCGAAGGAGGAATCGCATGGGTAAGGTAATCGGCATCGACCTCGGGACGACGAACTCGTGCGTCGCCGTCATGGAAGGCGGCAAGGCCACCGTCATCCCCAACGCGGAGGGCAATCGCCTGACGCCCTCGATCGTCGGATTCGCCAAGAATGGCGAGCGGCTGGTCGGCCAGGTCGCCAAGCGCCAGGCCGTCACCAACGCCGAGAACACGGTCTACTCGATCAAGCGCTTCATCGGCCGCTCCTTCGAGGAGACCGGCGAGGAGCGCGGTCGGGCCCCCTACAAGACCGTCCGCAACAACCAGGGCGGCGTGTCCGTCGAGATCTCCGGCAAGGAGTACAACCCGCAGGAAGTCTCGGCGATGATCCTGCAGAAGCTCAAGGCCGACGCCGAGGCGTACCTGGGCGAGAAGGTCACGCAGGCCGTCATCACGTGCCCGGCGTACTTCAACGACGCCCAGCGCCAGGCCACCAAGGACGCCGGCACGATCGCCGGGCTCGAGGTCCTGCGCATCATCAACGAGCCCACGGCCAGCGCGCTGGCCTACGGGTCGGACAAGAGCCACGACCACACCATCCTGGTCTTCGACCTGGGCGGCGGCACCTTCGACGTCTCGATTCTCGAGCTCGGCGACGGCGTGTTCGAGGTCAAGGCCACCAGCGGCAACAACCACCTGGGCGGCGACGACTTCGACGAGCGGATCGCGAGCTGGCTCATCTCCGAGTTCAAGAAGGAGCAGGGCATCGACCTGTCCAAGGACAAGATGGCCCTGCAGCGCCTCAAGGAAGCCGCCGAGAAGGCCAAGATCGAGCTCTCGAGCGTCGTCACGAGCCAGATCAACCTGCCCTTCATCACGGCCGATCAGAGCGGCCCCAAGCACCTCGACATGACGCTTTCTCGCGCCAAGTTCGAGGAACTGACCGTGGACCTGGTTGACGCCACGATGGGCCCCACCCGCCAGGCCATGTCCGACGCGGGCCTCGATCCCAAGGAGATCGACCGGATCCTCTTGGTGGGTGGATCGACGCGCATCCCCGCGGTGCAGGAAGCCATCCGCAAGTACCTCGGCAAGGAGCCCGACAAGAGCGTCAACCCGGACGAGGCCGTCGCGGCGGGCGCGGCCATTCAGGCCGGCGTGCTGGGCGGCGAGGTCAAGGACGTCCTCTTGCTGGACGTCACCCCGCTCTCGCTGGGCATCGAGACCCTGGGCGGCGTGTTCACCCGCCTGATCGATCGGAACACGACGATCCCCACGGCCAAGAGCCAGGTCTTCAGCACCGCAGCCGACGGCCAGACCTCGGTCGAGATCCACGCACTGCAGGGCGAGCGCGAGATGGCCGACGCCAACAAGACGCTCGGCAAGTTCCAGCTCGCCGGCATCCCGCCGGCTCCGCGTGGCGTGCCGCAGATCGAGGTCACCTTCGACATCGACGCCAACGGCATCGTTCACATCTCGGCCAAGGACAAGGCCACCGGCAACGAGCAGAAGATCGTCATCAACAACACCGGCGGCCTCGGCAAGGACGAGGTCGAGAAGATGCGGCGCGAGGCCGAGACGCACGCGGCGGACGACAAGCGCCGGCGCGATCTGGCCGAGACCCGCAACACCGCGGACTCTGCCGGCTATGCCGCCGAGAAGACCCTCAAGGATGCCGGCGACAAGATCCCCGCCGACCAGCGCGACAAGATCCAGCAGGCGATCGCCAAGCTCCGCGAGCTCCAGAACGGCGACGATCTGCGGGCCATCCAGGATGCCACCAATGCGCTCACCAGCGCCGTCTACGAGGCCTCGAGCGCCCTGTATCAGGCGGCTGGCGGCGCTCCGGGCGGCGACGGAGCCCAGGGGGCGGCCGGTCCGACCGGCGGTCCCGAGGACGACGTCGTAGACGCCGACTTCGAGGAAGTGAAGTAGGCGTGGCACCTACGCGCAGGGGCATGGACTAGCACAGGTCGGACATGGCCACGGTGGAAAAACGCGATTACTACGAAGTCCTGGGTGTGAACCGGGACGCTTCCGAGGACGACCTTCGCAAGGCCTTCCGGAAGCTCGCCCGGCAGTATCACCCGGACGTCAACCAGTCGCCCGAGGCCGAGCCGCGCTTCAAGGAGATCAACGAGGCCTACGAGGTCCTCCGCGATCCCGAAAAGCGCGAGCGCTACGACCGTTTCGGGCACGCCGGCGTCGGCGCGGGCGCGCCCGGTGCGGAGGGCGACCCGTTCGCGGGGTTCGGCGGCTTTTCCGACATCTTCGAGGCCTTCTTCGGCGGAGCTGGCGGTCAGCGCCAGCGCCGCCGAGGCCCCGAGCGCGGCTCGGACCTCAAGCTCGATCTCGAGGTCACCTTCGAGGAGGCCTACCGCGGGGTCGACCGGACCGTCGAGATCCGCCACATGGAGGCCTGCTCGACCTGCAACGGGACCGGAGCCAAACCCGGTTCGGACGTCTCCACCTGCTCTCTGTGCAAGGGGGTCGGCCAGATCTCGCAGGTCCAGCGGACCCTGTTCGGCCAGTTCTCGCACGTGTCGGTCTGCCCCAAGTGCAACGGTGAGGGCCGGTCGATCGACAATCCCTGCGGGGAATGCCGCGGGGCTGGCAGGGCGCGCAAGCCCAAGAAGATCAGCGTCCACGTTCCGGCGGGAGTGGACGACGGTGTGCGCCTCAAGGTCTCGGGCGAGGGCGACGTCGGCCCGCGCGGGGGACCGTCGGGCGATCTGTACCTGTTCCTCTCGGTGCGCCCCGATCCGCGTTTCGAGCGGCAGGAGACCGAGCTCCTCACGGAGGCCTCGCTGTCCTTCGCGCAGCTCGCCCTGGGCGACGAGGTCGAGATCCCGACGATGGAGGGCGCCCACTCCCTCAAGATCCCGGCGGGTACCCAGTCGGGTACCGAGTTCGTGATGAAGGGCTTTGGCTTCCCGCTCCTGGGCGACACCCGGGGCCGCAAGGGCGATCTTCACGTCGTGGCGCGGATCGTGGTGCCGACGGACCTGTCCGACGAGGAGAAGGATCTGCTGCGCCAGTTCGACGAACTCCATCGCAAGCACGGCGGCGGCCACGGGTTCAAGGACTTCCTCAAGGGCGTCTTCGGGCAGGGCTGAGCAGCGCAGGAGCCGCCTCGGGACGGCTGCCGTCAGCATGGATCTTCGGGTTCCCTCGAGTCACAGCCCGAGCTTGCGATGGCAGGTAGAAGGCCTGCTTCAGAGTCGAAATCTGGCCACCGATAGAGCCAAGCTCACGTAGCAGCTTGCCCGCAGCCGGAGAGAGCTCGAGGGAACCAGCGGGTTCCCTCGAGTCACAGCCCGAGCTTGCGAGGGAGAATCGCCCTTCACCCCACCGGGACGAACGGCTGCTCGGCCTCGAACTCGGATGCGGCGGCCCGGGCCTCCAGGGCGTCGGCCTCGCGGGCGGCTTCGCTGGCCTCGACCAGGGTCTGCGAGAGGTCGGCCCGGATCTCGGCCAGGCGAGTGGCGGCAGCATCGAGATCGTGGCGAACCGCGGCGTGATCGGCGGGCCGGGCGGAGCGAGGCAGGGCGAGGGCACGGATCGTCAGCAGGAAGGCTGCGGTCGCCGCCAGCGTGGCCAGAAGACTGTCCCAGGGGCGGGCACCGGCAGGCAAGAGGGGCCGGGCGGCCAGGCCTGCCACCGTGGCGAAAGCCGTCGTCGCCACCGCGCCCCACCACGGCGTGCGGGCCGGGAGCCTGGCGAGATGATCTGCCGCGGCCTGGGCCCGCTTCTGCGCTTCGGTGACCGCCTGCTCCTGGGCCTCGAGAGCCAGGACCCGGGCATCGAGGGAGAGGGCCCGCTTGCGGGCGACCGAGGCGTCGCGCCCCAGGCTCTGCGCGGCCGACGCGGACCTCTCGAGCGAGGCCTGGCGGTCCTGCCGGCGGCGGCGATCGAGCTGGGCGATCCGGTCGATCGCCTCGCGGTAAGACGCCGGCCGCACCAGCTTGAGGTAGGCGACGAGATCCTGGCGCAGAGGCTCGGCCAGGGCAAGGGAGCCCGGGTTGGGACCGGGCAGGAGGACGGTTGCGAAAGACGTGCCGGGTGCCGGTTCGAGGGGGCTGAATGCATCGACAGCGCTTTCCAGGCCAAGCTCCCGGAGGATCTCGGCGTCGAACCAGCGCAGCGGTGCCAGGTCGAGCAGGGTGCCAAACGGCAGGCAAGGAAGCTCAGCGGCGCCGGGCTGCGTCTCGAGCCGGCGCAGGGCGGCGATGCGACTCGCCAGCCGGGCGCGGCTGGTCAGCTCGGTGGCTTCTGCCGGGGACTCCCGGGACAGCGCCTCGCGGACCAGGGTCGCCACGATGGGGTGGATCGCGAGGGTGTGCCCGTCGC
>JAJYIO010000053.1 GCA_021790035.1 bacterium
AAGGGGAGTTTCCCCCTAGTACCGCACGAGGGCTCGTCCCGATCGAGGCGAAGGCGACCGGGACCCCAACCCTGGCGATGGCGGCAGGCATACGGGAGCTGCAGGCGGACCTCGGCGCCAGAGCCCGGCCGGGCTACGTGGTCAACCTCGGCACCGAGCGGAGGCCCTTGGGGCCTGGTGTGGAAGCGTTGCCGCTACCGGGGCTGTGATGGAACTGGGCGAGGCTACTCGGGAGGCTCCCGGGTCTCATCTCGCGGTCCATCCCACAGCCCCCGGGCCCGGAACTGGCGCAGGGCCTCGTAGGCCGCGATGGCGGCGCAGTTGGCCAGGTTGAGGCTGCGCACCCCCGGGCCGTGGGGAATCAAGAGGCAGCGGTCCGGCTGGGCGGAGAGCAGATCGCCGGGAAGTCCGCGGCTCTCCGAGCCGAAGAACAGGAAATCGCCTGGCTCGAAGACAGCGTCCCAGAGCGTACGTCGTGCCTTCGTCGTGAAGTACCAGGCGGACGGCGAGGGGTGGGCCTGCCAGAAGTCCGCCGGGTCGTGGTGGCGGACGAGCTGCACGTTCTCCCAGTAGTCGAGGCCGGCCCGCCGAACCCGGCGCTCGGTGAGCACGAAGCCGAGCGGCCCGACCAGATGCAGGGGCAGGTCGAGGGCCGCCGCCAGCCTTGCGATGTTGCCCGTATTGGGCGGGATCTCGGGCTGCCAGAGGACCAGGTGCAACAGCGGAGCCGTCTGCTTCCGGGATGAGGAAGGTTCTTGCATTTCGTTCGCTATCCTTGCATGCTTTGCCAGCAGGGTATCCCGGAGTCCGAAAGTCTTCAGCAGCCTGTCCAATCGCAGATCCGCCCGGTGGCTGTCCCTTTCCCTTCTCGTCGAGATCGAGACGGAGGCGGCCTACGCCAACCTGGCGCTGGCCAGGCTCCCGTCGGATGTCGACCCGCGCGAGAGAAGACTGGCCACCGAGCTGGTCAACGGCACCACGCGGATGCGTCGCGCCCTCGACCAGGCCCTGGATCAGATCCTGACACGTCCGGTCGCGAGCCTGCCCCCTCCGATCCGCAACAACCTGCGGATGGGGGCCTACCAGATTCTCTATCTGTCCCGGGTGCCGCCGCACGCCGCGGTCAACGAGGCGGTCGCGCTGGCGCGCAAGCACGGGTCCTCTGGCATGGCGCGGCTCACGAACGCGGTCCTGCGCGAGCTGTCGCGCCGCGGGGCCGCGGGAATCCGATGGCCAGAAGATCCCGTGCAGCGCATCGCGGTGCAAGAGTCCTATCCGGACTGGTTGATCTCGATGTGGATCGCCGACCATGGCCTCGAGGATGCCCGGTTGCTCGCTCGCGCCCAGAACCAGCCGCCGCCGTTCAGCTTGCGGGCCAACCAGCTGAAGATCTCCGGCGCGGACCTCGCCGCTCGTCTGGAGGAGGCGGGGCTATCCGCCCTGCCGAGTCCCGTCGTGCCCGAGGGGGTACGCCTCGCCAGCCCCGGGAACCGCACTTTGTCGACCGGCCCGGACCTCGCCGGCGACCATCCTGTCGGTGAAGCGGGCCCCGGTATGGCCGAGACTTTGGACCGAGAGGGATTCCCGGGCGAACCAGGCGACGACTCCGGTCTCGGGTTCGAAGAGGCCCCGGCGCGAGGAGCCGTCTCGAAGCTGCCGGGGTACGCCGCCGGATGGTGGTACGTGCAGGGAGAGGGTGCCATGCTGGCCGCCAGAGCCGTGTCGCCCGGTCCCGGGCAGTTGATCGCCGATGTCGGCTCCGCGCCAGGGGGCAAGGCCACTCATCTCGCCGAGCTGATGGGCGATCGCGGGCGAGTTCTGGCGATCGAGCCCAACGCGGCTCGCCTCGCCCTCATCGCGGACAATGCGCGCAGGCTCGGCCTCGAGTCGGTCGAGCCGATCCTCGGCGACGGCCGCCGGCTGCTCGAAACGCTCCTGGCCTCCGGAAGGAAGGGGGAGGACGCGCTCGTCGATGCGGCCCTGGTGGATGCCCCCTGCAGCGGCCTGGGAACGCTGTATCGCAAGGCAGACCTGCGCTGGCGCGCCCGGGCCGACGAGATCCCCCACCTGGCACGGTTGCAAAGAGAGTTGCTGGATGCTGCGGCCCGGGCGATCCGCCCTGGCGGAGCCCTGGTCTACGCCACCTGCACGATCTCCCGGCTCGAGAACGCAGAGGTCGTGCGCGAGTTTCTCGCGGACCACCCGGATTTCGCACCGGGAGACCTCGCCAGCCGGTTACCGGAGGCGTGGCGGCCCGAGGCCCGAGAAGGCATGATCCAGTTGCTGCCGCACCGGCACGGGACCGAGGGATTCTTCATTGCCCGGATGGAGCGGGCCGGTACATGAACGGTTGCCAGAGCCAGGCGAACGCAGGTGGACCGGATCCGTCGCCTCCCCAGATGACTGGACCCGGACGTCGCGATCGGGGAATATACCGGAGATGATCAACTTGCTGGGGTTGGACTCTTCGGAACTCAAGGAGGTCGCGCGGGCCTGCGGGCAGCCTGCTTATCGCGGGGACCAGCTGGCTCGGTGGCTCTTCGGGCGCTTTGAGCTGGCCCTCGACAAGATGACCGATCTGCCACGGGCCTTTCGAGAGCAGATCGAGGCGGCCGGCTACGTTCCTGGCGAGCTCGCGTTCGTGGCGGATCGCCAGACGCCCGACGGAACGCGCAAGGTTCTTTTCGCGTCGCCCCGCAGAGGGACGCTGGAAGTCGTGCTGATGCCGCACTGGCCCGATCCCGAGGCGGCGCGCTCCGATCCGCAAGGGATCCGACCCGAACGCGTCACCACCTGCATCTCGACCCAGATCGGCTGTGCGGTGGGCTGTGCCTTCTGCGCGACGGGCTTCTCCGGCTTCCAGCGCAACGTGGCGGCTGGCGAGATGGTGGAGCAGGTCGTGCGGATGCAGCGCGAGGCTGGCCACCGGATCTCGAACGTCGTCTTCATGGGCATGGGTGAGCCGTTGTTGAACTACAACGACACGCTCAAGGCGGTACGGATCCTGAACGAGGAGGTGGGCATCGGCATGCGGCACCTCACGATCTCGACCGCCGGCATCATCCCGGGCATCGATCGCCTGGCCGCCGAGCGGCTCCAGCTCACGCTTGCGGTATCGCTCCACGCCCCGGACGATATCCTGCGGGATGCCCTGGTGCCGATCAACCGACGCTATCCGCTGGCGGATCTCAAGGCGGCGATGAAGCGGTACGTGACCCGGACCAGCCGGCGGATCACGATCGAGTACGTGTTGCTCGCGGGAGTCAACGATTCCACCGCGCAGGCCCGGGATCTGGTCCGGTACCTCGAGGGCCTGAATGCCCACGTCAACTTGATCCCCTACAACGCGACGGACGCCCAGTTCGAACCCAGTCGCCCGGAGGCGGTGGAGGCCTTTCGCGAGGTCATCGAGCGCTCGGGACGAGCCGTTTCGGTGCGCGTCGAGCGGGGCCGGCAGATCGACGCAGCGTGCGGTCAGCTGCGCCGTCGCCTGGCCGAGGGGGGAGAGGCCATCCTGGAAAAGGATCCGGCGCGGGCTAGAGAGGCCGTGGTCGCGGCTCGCCAGGCGCGGAGCGCGGAACAGGGCAAGGCCCTGACGGGCGCCAAGGAGCACGATGGCGCGGGGTCCTGACGTGGGCGATCTCCTGGACCCGAACGCGCCCGGTCCCGTGGTCACAGGCGTGGTCGTCCGACGGATCTCGAACGTGTTCTGGGTGCGCGCCCCCGGCGCGGCTGCCGGCACGACCGCCGAAACGGAGTACGCCTGCAGCCTGCGGGCACGCATGCGCAAGGAGCAGATCGACATCCGGGTTGGCGATCGGGTGCGTATCTCGAACCTAGACGGGGTCAACGTCACGGCGCTCATCACCGAGGTCCTGGAGCGCACGAACACGCTCCCCCGCCCGCCGATCGCGAACGTGGACCAGGTGATCGTGGTGTTTGCCGCCAGCCAGCCCGAGTTCAGCAGTCACCTGCTGGATCGCTTCCTGGTGCTCATCCAGATGAGCGGGCTGCCGGCAGCCGTCGTGATCAACAAGCGTGACCTGGTGTCCGAAGACAGCCTGTCGGCCCTCGTCGGTTCGTACCGAGCCCTCGGGTACCCGGTGATGGCGACGTCGGCTCGCCAGGGCGACGTGGAGGGCCTGGTGAGCCTCCTGGCCGGCAAGGTCACGGTCTTCGCCGGTCCGTCCGGCGTCGGCAAATCCTCCCTGCTCAACGCCCTGGATCCCAGGTTGTCCCTCAAGGAGGGAGAGGTCTCGAGCCGGCTCGGGACGGGCCGGCACACGACGACCTTCGCGTCGCTCCATGCGATCGGGGGAGGCCTCGTGGCCGACACCCCCGGCTACAGTCACCTGGAGTTCCCCGACTGGCCTCCCGAGGAGCTCGGATGGCTGTTCCCGGAGATGGTGCCCTGGATTCCCAGGTGCCCGCTGTCGAAGTGTCAGCACGACTCGGAGCCGGATTGCGCGGTCAAGGACCGCGCCGAGATCGCCCCCACTCGCTTCGAGAGCTACCTGCGGTTCCTCGACGAGCTCAGGCGAGCGCACGATCGAGCGATGTCCTCGACCACCAAGGTCGAGTCCGCGACGAAGATGACCGGTGGTGGCGAGTCCGCCCGCCGCCTGGTGCGGATCGATGCGGACCAGCGCGAGGACTCGCGTCGCGTGACGCGGCAGCGCCTGGCCGAGCTGGCAGCCAAGGCCGCATCGGGCGAGCTCGACGAAGAAGAACTCGACGACATGGCGACCTGAGGAACCTTGCGCTACCGTCGACACCGGGGTTGGGGGGGCTGGACCGTCGCGAAGCGGATGGGCGAGGCGGGCAGAACCCGCTAAAATAGGGGGGCAAGGCACGGCCGACCCAGAGGAAGACCTATCGTGATCGCGCTCGTCATGGCCGCAGGCAAGGGGACCCGGATGCTTTCCGAGCGTCCCAAGGTACTGCACGGCATCGCGGGAGAACCGATGCTCGGCTTCGTGATGAACGAGCTCGATCAGCTCCGCCAGGATGGTGTCATCCGCCGGGTCGTGGTCATCGTGGGCCACGAGGCGGGCCAGGTGCAGGCCTATCTGCGCAAGGCCTGGCCATTCGCCGAGGACGCCATCCAGGCCCCCCAGCTGGGGACCGGCCACGCCGTCATGCAGGCAGCCCCCGCTCTGGCGGGTCACGACGGCACGGTCCTGATCGTCAACGGCGACCTTCCCCTCCTGTCCGCCTCGACATTGCGCCGGATGGCCGAGGTCCACCGGACCGAACGCGCCGCGCTGACGCTCTTGACCGTCGACTTGCCCGATCCAGGGCATTATGGCCGCATCCTCCGGGGACCCGATGGCTCGGTGTCAGGCATCGTCGAGTTCCGCGACGCAACTCCGGACCAGAGGGCGATCCCGGAGATCAACGTCGGCGTGTACCTGGCCGACTGGCCCTCCCTGGCCGAGGCCCTGTCGCATCTGACCCCTGAAAATGACCAGGGCGAGTACTACCTCACGGATGCCGTTGCCGCGATCGTCGGTCGTCGGCTCAAGGTCGTCGCCTTCAAGACCGACGACGTCGAGGCCACGTACGGCATCAACAACCGCGCCGAGCTCGCGGCCGCCGGGGCCCGGTGGCGGGGCCGGGCCTGCGATCGCTGGCTCGATCGGGGCGTCACGATCGAGGACCCTGCCACCACCTGGATCGGGCCGCGGACCGTCATCGGAGCCGATACCGTGATCGAGCCCGGGGTTCAGCTGTACGGAACCACCCGGATCGGGGCCCGCTGCGTGATCGGGTCGCACTCGCGCCTCGTGGACACGGTGGTCGGCGACGGAGCCACCATCCGTTCCAGCGATATCACCGACGGCACGATCGGCGAGGAGAGCACCGTCGGGCCGTTCGCCCGCCTGCGCGACCACGTCGTCGTCGGACGCCAGGCGAGGATCGGCAACTTCGTCGAGATGAAGAACGTTCGATTCGGCGACGGGGCCAAGGCCGCGCACCTCACCTATCTCGGGGACGCCGAGGTCGGCGACAAGGCCAACATCGGTTGCGGGACGGTCACGTGCAACTACGACGGCGAGCGCAAGCACCGCACGACGATCGGCAAGGGAGCGTTCGTGGGGACCAACAACACGCTGGTCGCCCCGCTGACCGTGGGCGATGATGCCTATACCGCCGCGGGTTCCACCCTCACCGAGGATGTTCCGCCCGGAGCGCTCGCACTCGGTAGGGCCCGTCAGGTGATCAAGGAGGGCTGGGCGTACCGTCAGGCCGAGGAACGCACCAGACGCAGGGCAGAGGCGGCCCAAGACGGCCCCAAGGAGCTGGCGTGATGGAAGATCTCTTCGTGGAGGAGCGGACGTCGGAGCTCAAGACGAGCTCGCCTGCGCGGGTCCTCAAGCTCTTCACAGGTTCAGCCAACCCCGCGCTGGCCCGGGACATCGCGCAGATCCTCGGCATCGAGGTCGGGCCCATCCGGATCGCCAATTTTTCCGATGGCGAGATCTACGTGCAGATCCAGGAATCCGTGCGCGGGGCCAACGTATTCCTGGTCCAGCCCATCTGTCATCCGATCAACTACCACCTGATGGAACTCTTCATCATGCTGGACGCCTTCAAGCGGGCCAGCCCGCGCCAGATCACGGCGGTGATTCCCTACTACGCTTACGCCCGCCAGGATCGCAAGGCGCAGGGGCGCGAGGCCATCACCAGCAAGCTCATCGCCGACCTGATCACGACTGCCGGCGCCACGCGGGTCGTCGCGCTCGATCTCCATGCCCCGCAGATCCAGGGCTTCTTCGACATCAACACGGACCACCTCTTCTCCACTCCGGTCCTGGTGTCTTGGATGAAGGAGAAGCAGGCCGAGGACGACAGTCTCGTCATCGTCTCGCCCGACGTCGGCGGCGTGACGCGAGCCCGCGTCTTCGCCAAGAAGCTCGATGCGCCGATCGCGATCATCGACAAGCGCCGGCCCAAGCACAACATTGCCGAGGTCCTGCACGTCATCGGGGACGTCAAGGGGCGCACGGCCGTGATCGTGGACGACATGATCGATACCGCGGGCACCATCACCGAGGTTGCCAAGCTCCTGATCCGGGAGGGGGCCCGGGAGGTCTACGCCGCAGCCACGCACGCCGTGCTGTCCGGGCCGGCGATCGATCGGATCGCCGATTCACCGATCAAGGAGCTCGCGGTCACCAACTCGATTCCGCTGCCGCTCGAGAAGCAGCTTCCCAAGATCACGGTCCTCTCGGTCTCCCCGCTGCTGGCCGAGGCGATCTTGCGCATCCACGAGGACCTGTCCGTCTCGACGCTCTTCGACTGATCGCAAGGCCAGGAAACCCATCGGATGGAACTCGCTCGGGAGCGGATCGCTTGAAGCTCGTGGTCGGACTCGGCAACCCTGGCCCCAAGTATGCGGGCACGCGGCACAACGCCGGCTTTGCCGTGATCTTCGAGATGGCTCGCCGGTGGAATACCGAGGGCAAGCAGGATCCACGGTTCAACGCGATGGTCGCCGAGGCGCGTGTCGGCTCCGACAAGGTGCTCCTGGTGCAGCCGCTGACCTTCATGAACCTCTCGGGCCGGACGGTGCAGAGCATGGTCAACTTCTACAAGATCGCCCCCGAAGACATCATCGTGGTGTCGGACGATGCGGATCTGCCGGTGGGCTCGGTCCGGATCCGCAAGAAGGGGTCTGCGGGCGGCCAGAAAGGCCTGCAGAACATCATCGAGATGCTGGGCACCGCCGAGATCCCGCGTGTTCGCCTCGGGGTCGGGTCCCGTCCCCCCCAGTGGGACATGGCGGACTGGGTTCTCTCCAAGGTGACGCCCGAGGAGCGCGAGGACTTCGACCGGTCGGTGACACAGGCGGCGGACGCCATCGAGCTCGCCATCCGGCGCAACGATTTCGATCTCGCGATGAATCGCTTCAACACCCCCCGCCCGCAGCGGGTCCAGGCCGAGCCCGGCGCCTGAAGCTGGCAGGGCGTCGCAAGATCACTCTGGCCGACCGGCCGTTGCGGTATAATTCCGGCCACCCCTGGAGGCCCGCGCCTTGCACAAGGGGGAGCGCGATACTTTTCGGCAACGAGGTACCAGACGTGAAGATCTTTCCAGCCCTCGCCCTCGGGCTCGCCGTCGTCCTGACGGGCGGCCTGGCGTATGCCAAGGCCAGGCCCCATGGCAAGCCGCATGCGGCCACCGCGCCCTGGCACGTGATGCCCGGCGGGCTCAAGTACCAGGATCTCAAGATCGGCAAGGGGCCGATGCCCAAGAAGGGCCATACCGTGGTCGTCAACTACACGGGATGGCTCATGAATGGCAAGAAATTCGACTCTTCGCTCAACCCTGGCCGCTCCCCCTTCCAGTTCACGCTGGGCGAGGGCCAGGTCATCAAGGGCTGGGACGAGGGCGTGGCCACGATGCGAGTCGGCGGTGAGCGCATCCTCATCATTCCGCCGCAGCTCGCCTACGGCGCCGCCGGAACGCCGGGCGGACCGATTCCGCCCAACGCCACGCTCAAGTTCCAGGTCAACCTGCTGTCGATCCACTAGCAGCGCGCTTCAGTTCGCTGGTAGAGGCGCGGGTCGTTCGACCTGGCCTCTACCAGCTATAATGGTGCGGATCGGCATCCCGCGGCGTGGTTCGATCCTGGCCTGGCTGGCCTCTTGTTACGTTTTCGGCCGCGTACGTGCAGGGGAGATGGAATGCCCGTAAAACAGACGAGCCCGAAGGCCGAGCAAGAGGCGGTGATCGCGGCGCCCAAGCCGATGCGCGTCCTGTGCATCGCCGGCGTGGTATCCGGGAGGCCCTTCATGATGGAGGCCGCCAAGCGGGGACACAAGGTCATCGTCTTGACCAGCAAGAAGGGCCTGGAGGCGGAGTGGCCGCGTGAGATCCTGGAGGAAGTCATCGCGGTGCCGGACATCTTCGACGAGAAAGAGGTCCGCAACACCATCGCCTGGGTTTCGCAGCGTCGGAAGATCGACCGCATCGTCCCGATGGGCGACTGGGAAGTCGAGATTGCCTGCATGCTGCGCGAGCACATGCGCGTACCGGGCATGGGCGAGACCACGATGCGGTATTTCCGCGACAAGCTCGCCATGCGGATGAAGGCACATGAGGACAAGGTCCCGGTGCCGGAATTCGTCCACGTCCTCAACCACGACGAAGTCTTCGAGTACATGCAGCGCGTCCCGGCTCCCTGGGTCATCAAGCCCCGCCTCGCCGCTGCTTCCATGGGCATCAAGGTCCTCCACGACGACCAGGAAGTCTGGAAGAAGATCATGGACCTCGGGGACAAGCAGTCCGGCTACCTCCTCGAGAAGTACACGCCCGGCGACGTCTATCATGTGGACTCCGTGGTCTCGGAGCGCGAGGTCCTGTTCGCCTCGACATCCATCTACGGCACGCCGATGCTCGATCTCAACGTCAAGGGCGGGATCTTCACGACCCGGCTGATCGACCGCAAGAGCCCCGACTGGAAGGCCTTGCAGGCCCTCAATCGCGACGTCATCAAGAGCCTCGGACTCGTGCGCGGCGTGACGCATATCGAGTACATCAAGGACCGCGAGACCGGCAAGTTCTTCTTCCTCGAGGCCGGGGCGCGCGTGGGCGCCGCCAAGATCCCCGACGTTGCCTGGCATGCCACCGACATCTGCCTGTGGTACGAGTGGGCCAAGATCGAGACGCAGGCCGACTACCACCTGCCGCCCTTCCGCGAGGGTTACGCGGGCGGGGCGATGTGCCTTTCCCGGTACCAGTGGCCGGATCTCTCCAGCTTCAACGATCCGGAGGTCGTCTGGACCCAGAAGAAGGAATGGCATGCCGGCGTGATCGTCCGCTCCGACGATCCAGCTCGCGTCGAGCAGCTGGTCAACTCGTACGCCGAGCGCCTGGCACGGGATTACATGGCCCACGTGCCGACCAAGGACCACAAGGATTCCACGATGTAGGCTGGAGCCTCACGGTTTCAAGGCCCCCGGGATCACTCCCGGGGGCCTTGCGAGGGGTGTCCGGCGCCGCCGAGCGGCCGGGTTCGAACTGGCGATCCGATCAGCCGTGCAGGGCGGCCTTGAGGAACTGGCCAGCCGACCCGAGCAAGCGCTCGCCCAGGCCTGGCTCGGCCGGCAGGGCGG
>JAJYIO010000054.1 GCA_021790035.1 bacterium
TCCAGGAACCGTCATGCTCGGGCCCCTCGAGGCGGTCCGGGGTGCCCGGCATCGCGACCGCGCGGAGGAATGCCGAAGTTGCGGCGGGGTCCGCGGATCGGCTTGCCCAATCAACGCGAACGACGATCGCCCAACCGGCATCAACGACGAAGGGGGGAGGCCTGCAAGCCCCCCCCGTGGGGTCCGATCCGGATCGCGACGCTGCGGTCCTATCCCTGCGGGACGGGTTCCTCGGCTCGGCGCTCGGCGGCCTGGCGCTTGCGCGCCACCAGAGCCGAGGCCCTGGCCGCGATGTGCTCGGCGGTCAGCTCGAACTTGACCATGAGCTCCCACGGCCCCCCCGACTCGCCGAAGCGGTCCGTGACGCCGATCATGTCGAACAGGAGCGGCGTCTGGTAGTCGCGGTGCAGGTTGAGGGCCGTGGCGATCAGGCCGCCGAATCCGCCCTTCTGGTGCTCCTCGCAGGTGATGACGGCTCCGGTGTCGGCGGCCGCCCGTGCGATCGCTTCGCCATCGAGTGGCTTGACGGTGTGGACGTCCACGACGCGAGTCTCGTAGCCGAAGTCTTCCTTGAGGATCCAGGCGGCGCGCATGGCCTCGGGGACCATCGGGCCGCAGGCGACCAGGGTGATGTCCTCGTGCTCGTCAACGTAGTCCTCGGCCAGCACGGTCGAGAACGCCTTCCTGAACTCGGGATTGGCGCCTCGATAACGGATCACGTTGGCCTTGCCGAACTCGAGCGGGGTCGCCTCATCGGTGACCACGGGCGTGGCCTCGCGGGCGAAGCGCACGTAGGTCGGGCCGACGATATCCTTGATCGCGACCTCCCAGAGCCGCTCGGTCTGGACCGAGTCGCACGGGACCATCACCGTCATGTTGGGCAGGATCGTCATCAAGGCGATCTCCTCGAGCGCCTGGTGGGTCGCTCCGTCAGCACCGACCGAGACGCCGCCGTGCGCCCCGGCGATCTTGACGTTTAGCTTGTCGTAACAGATCGTCGTGCGAATCTGATCCCAGGGCCGGCCCGAGGCGAAGACGCCGTACGTGCCGGTGACGGGGATCTTGCCGGAGAGCGCGAGTCCGGCGGCGACCTGCATCATGTTCTGCTCGGCGATCCCGATGCTCACGACGCGGTCCAGGCGCTCGGGGTGGCCGGCTTCGAAGTCCGAGATCTTGATCGAACCCGAGATGTCGGCGTGGAGCGTCACCAGGCGAGGATCGTCGCCGAGCCTGGCGAGGGCGCGGCCGAAGCCGAACCGCGTCGGCTCCATGGTGACGCGCATCTTGTCGGAGGAATTCCAGTCGTAGTTGGTCGAGAAGACCGGGCGCAAGGCGGCGATCACCGCGTCCTGGCGGGCCTGGAAGGCCTTGGCGGCGTCGAGCAGCCCCTTGACGTACTGGGGCGTGGTACGGGGGCTGTTGATGTCGTCGAGCGCCTGGCGCAACTGCTCGTCGCCCTTGGTGGCGACCCCGTGCCAGCCGGCTTGATCCTCCATGAAGGACACCCCCTTGCCCTTGATGGTGTGCGCCAGGATCAGCGTGGGCTTGCCCTGGGTCGCCCGCGCCTGGGCGAAGGCCGAAAGGATCGCCGCCATGTCGTGGCCGTCGATCTCGAGCACGTTCCAGCCGAAGGCCCGGTACTTGTCCTGGAGCGGCTCGACGCCCATGACGTCGCAGACCTTGCCGTCGATCTGGAGGCGGTTGCGATCGATCACCGCGCACAGGTTGTCGAGCCCGAAGTGGCCCGCAGCCATCGCGGCCTCCCAGACGCTGCCCTCCTGCTGCTCCCCGTCGCCCATGATGCAGTAGACCCGGTAGTCCTTGTGGTCGATCCGGGCGGCCTTGGCCATGCCTACGGAAATGCCCAGGCCCTGGCCCAGCGAACCGGTGGAGACCTCGACTCCGGCGAGGTCGGGAGCGTGGGGATGGCCCTGGAACGGGCTGGTGACCTTGCGCAACGTGATGACGTCTTCGGGCCGCAGATACCCGGCCTGAGCCAGGGAGACGTACAGCGCCGGGGCCTTGTGGCCAGCCGAGAACACGATGCGATCCCGGTCGGTCCAGTCGGGATTCCTGGGATCCAGGCGGGCCTCGTTCAAGAACAGCGCGGCGGCGACGTCCATGATCGACAGCGTGCCGCCCGGATGGCCCGAAGCCGCCGCGTGGATCGCCAGGACGTCGAGGGCCCGCATGTCCCTGGCAGCCGCGATGAGCTCGCTCTCGGAGAGCTTGGTCTCCGCGCCGGTCTTTGCATCGATGAGTCCCATGGTTCGCCTCCGCTAGTCTCTTGTCTCAATTTAGCCCGATGGAACGATCCGCCGCTCACGCACGCGTCATGAACTGCTTGAGCCGCATCAGGCCCTCGTGGATCTGATCCTTGTCGATGCCCGAGTACGCCAGGCGGACGTAGCGCTGCGGCTCGCTCTGGCCCGGGCGTCCGAAGTGTCCGCGCGTCGTGAAGGAGACGCCCGTCTCCTTGAGCACGAGCCGGCGAAAGGCCTCGTAATCCTCGGTGCCCAGCGCGGCCATGGCGCCAGTGACGTTGGGGAACAGGTAGAACGTGGAACCCGGCTTGAAGCACCGGAAGCCCGGGATCGAATTGAGGAGGTCGACCGCGATGTCCCGGCGCTCTTCGAGAATCGCCAGGTTGTTGCGCGAACCGCTCTGATCGCCGGTCAAGGCCTCGATCCCGCCGTACTGGATGAAGGTGTTGGTGCACGACTCGTCGTTGACGGCGAGCTTGGCCATGGCGTCGATCAACGGCTTGGGGCCGATCGCCGCGCCCAGGCGCCAGCCGGTCATCGCATAGGTCTTGGAGAACGTGTACAGGATCACTGTACGGTCGGCCATCCCGGGAAGGCTGACGAGGGACGTCGGCGCCGCGCCGTAGACGATGCCCTGATAGGCCTCGTCGCACAGGACCATGAGGTCGTGCTTGCGGGCGATCTCGGCGACCTGCTCGAGCTCCGTGCGGCTGGACTCGGCGCCCGTGGGATTCTGCAGGTTGTTGAAGACAAGAAAGCGCGTGCGCGGTGTGATGGCGCGCTCGAGCTGGGCCAGGTCGATCTCGAAGTTGCCGGCGCCCTCCCGGTAGCCATAGGGCAGCGCCTTGCCGCCGTTGAACTCGATCTGCGACTCGTAGATGGGATAACCGGGGTTTGGATACAGCGCCTCGTCGCCCGAGTTGAGCAAGGCGAGGAAGAACTTGCCGATGACCGGCTTGCCGCCCGGCTGGACCAGGACGTTCTCGGCGGTGTAGCTGGTGCCGTGCGAGGCGTTGATATTGGCGGCCAGTGCAGCACGGAGCTCGGCGAGGCCGTAGTTGGAGCCGTAGCCGGTCTTGCCGGCTCGCATGGCGTCGTGGGTGGCAGCCACGATGTTCTCGGGGGTCGGCAGGTTGAGATCGCCGATGTGGAAGGGGTAGACCTTGTTGCCCTCGCCAGCGAAGGCCGCGGCCTCGGCAGACACGGCAAACGCGGTCTCCGTCCCCAGGCGACTCATCCTCTGGGCAAAATCGAGCGTACGGGAATTCGAAACCACACTCATGCGTCGTTGCCTCTAAAAGTAGCGCATCGTCGGGCTAACGACTCTCAACCTGCTGGGCAAGGCCGGAGTCTCCAGCATCCGGAGGGACTCTGGTCCCCGTCCGCGCCAGATGTCTTATCGTAGCAGGAATATCGAGTGGACGCTGCCGCGTGGCACCGGGCGGCGCAGCCTGGTAACGGCAAGAAAAAGAGGCCGGCGCCAGGCGCCGGCCTCGTGAAGGTCCCGGAAGCTCAGCGTCCAGCTGGAGCCGGGTCGCGATCCGGCGTATGGGTCGAGCTGGCGAGCTCCGAGAGCTCCTTCCAGCGGGCGGCGATCGCGAGCTCCGCCTCGGCCATCAGGCCGGCAGCAGCCTCAGGATCTTGCCGCTGCAGCTGACGGTAGCGCCCCTCGCCCTTGACGTACTCGGCAAACGGAACCGAGGGTGCCTTGGAGTCGAGGACCATGGGATTCTGGCCCTTCTCGCGCCGGGCCGGATCGAAACGATACAGGGGCCAGTGGCCGCTCGCGACCGCGAGTTTCTGCTGGTGCATGCCTCCCGACATCTCGATGCCGTGGGCGATGCAGTGGCTGTAGGCCACGATGAGGGCCGGTCCGCGATGCGCCTCGGCCTCCAGGAAGGCCTTCACCGTCTGGGCGTCGCTCGCTCCCATCGCCACCTGGGCCACGTACACGTTGTGGTAGGTCATCGCGATGCGACCGAGATCCTTCTTGCGCCGGCGCTGCCCGGATGCTGCAAACCGGGCCACGGCTCCCAGCGGCGTGGACTTGGACGCCTGTCCACCGGTGTTGGAATAGACCTCGGTGTCGAGGACCAGGATCTTGACGTCGGCGCCGCTGGCCAGGACGTGGTCCAGGCCGCCGAAGCCGATGTCGTACGCCCAGCCATCGCCGCCGATGATCCAGACCGATTTGCGGACCAGGGTGTCGGCAACGGCCATCAGATCGCGAGCCCGGACGTCGGAAACGCCCGCGAGGCGCTCCTTGAGCTTCGCGACGCGCTGGCGCTGGGCCGCGATACCGGCCTCGACATCTTGATCCGCGGACAGCAGTTCGGCCACGAGCTCGGCTCCGACCTCGGACCCCAGCTCGCGGACCAGGCCACGAGCCTTCTCGGCCTGGGCATCCACTGCCAGGCGCATGCCCAGGCCGAACTCGGCGTTGTCCTCGAACAGCGAGTTGGCCCACGCCGGGCCCCGGCCCTCGCGGTTGGCTGCCCAGGGGGTCGTGGGCAGGTTGCCGCCGTAGATGCTCGAGCAGCCCGTCGCGTTGGCCACGAAGACCCGATCCCCGAACATCTGCGACACGAGCTTGACGTACGGCGTCTCGCCGCAGCCCGAGCAAGCGCCCGAGAACTCGAACAGGGGCTCGAGGAGCTGGACGTCCTTGACCGTGTTGAACCGGACCCCGCTGACGCGGGAGACCTCGGGCAGGTTCAAGAAGTAATCCCAGTGCTGGCGTCCGACCTCGCGCAGGGGCCTCTGCTCGGCCATGTCGAGGGACTTGTGCGTGGGATCCGTCTTGCTGACGGCAGGACACGCGTCGACGCAGAGCTCGCAGCCCGTGCAGTCCTCGACGGCGACCTGCAGGGTGTAGCGGGCGTCGCCGAGTTCACGCCAGGTCGCCGGTCGGGACCGGAAGCCGGCGGGGGCTCCGGCAAGGTCGGCGGTGGGAACGACCTTGGAGCGGATGGCGGCGTGCGGACAGACCAGCACGCACTTGCCGCACTGGATGCAGAGATCCTCGTCCCAGACCGGCACGGATTCCGCCAGGTTGCGCTTCTCGTGGCGCGTGGTGCCGACCGGGAACGTGCCGTCGACCGGCATCGCGCTGACCGGCAACGTGTCGCCCTTGCCGGCGATGAGCGGGAGGATCAGCGATCCGACCAGACCTTCGACCTTCGCGGAGCCGCTCGCCGCCGTGGCCGCCATGCCGAAACCGTCCGGGATCGCGACCCTGGTCATCCGGGCCAGGGCCGAGTCCACCGCGGCGAGGTTGCGGGTGACGACCTCGGGACCTCGCTTGCCATACGTCTTCGAGATGGCCTTCTTGAGCGCGCTCATGGCCTCTGCGACCGGCAAGACGCCCGAAAGCCCGAAGAAACATGCCTGCATGACGGTGTTGCTGCGGCCCGGAATCCCGCTCTCCTCGGCGATCTGGTTGGCCGGGATGACATAGAGGCTCAGCTTCTTGTCCACCACGTGCCGGCGGAAGACGTCGGGAAGCTGGTCCCAGACCTCTTCTGCTGGATAAGGGCAGTTGAGCAGGACCGTGGCCTCGGGGGCCGCGGGCGCCAGGACGTCGTACTTCTCGACGAAGTCGAAGGGAGCGATCGAGACGAACTCGGCATCGGAGATGAGATAGGGCGAACGGATGGGCTCCGGGCCGAAGCGGAGGTGGGAGACCGTGCAGGTCCCGGATTTCTTCGAATCGTAGTCGAAGTAGCCCTGGACGAAGGACTCGGTCTGCTCTCCGATGATCTTGATCGTGTTCTTGGCCGCCCCCACGGTGCCGTCGGATCCAAGACCCCAGAACACGGCGCGGTAGGCCCCCTTGGGCTCGGCCGCCACCGACGTCGGATCGACGTCGATCGACAGGTGGGTGACGTCGTCCACGATTCCGACGGTGAAGGGATTCTTGGGCGTCGCCTTGGCCAGCTCGGTGAACACGGCGGCAGCCATGGCCGGCGTGAACTCCTTGGACGACAGACCGTAGCGACCGCCGACGATCCGGGGAGCCGCAGCGAACGGCGCCTGGCCAGACGCGAGCGCGGCGTGGATGGCCCCCACCACGTCGAGATAGAGCGGCTCGCCCACCGCACCGGCCTCCTTGGTGCGGTCCAGGACTCCGATCGCCCGGACCGTCGACGGAAGGGCCGTGACGAAGGCGCCGATGTCGAAGGGGCGGAACAACCGCACCTTGACGAGGCCCACGCGCTCGCCGCGGCTGACCATGGCATTGACTGCCCGCTCGATCGTCTGGCAGCCCGAACCCATGGCGATCACCACGCGATCGGCATCGGGAGCGCCGACGTAGTCGAACAGGTGATACTGGCGGCCAACCAGAGCGGCGAAGTCGTCCATCGTCTTCTGCACGACGCCAGGAGCCGCCTGGTAGAAGGGGTTGCAAGCCTCCCGCCCCTGGAAGAAGACGTCGGGGTTTTGTGCCGTGCCACGGATGGAGGGGCGATCGGGCGACAGTGCGCGATCTCGCTGCGACAGGCGGGCGGCCTGCGGGAGCATCCGGGCCATCACGTCCTCGGGAAGGACCGCGATCTTTTGCACCTCGTGGGAGGTGCGGAATCCATCGAAGGCATGCACGAAGGGCACGCGAGACTCGAGCGAGGCGGCCTGAGCCAGCAAGGCAAAGTCCATGACTTCCTGGACTTCGGCCGCGAAGAGCACTCCCCAGCCGGTCGACCGGACGGCCATGACATCCGAGTGGTCGCAGAAGATCGACAGCGCATGGGTCGCGACCGTGCGCGCCGCCACGTGGATGACCGCCGGCGTCAGTTCGCCGGAGATCTTGAACATGTCGGGGATCATCAAGAGGAGGCCCTGGCTGGCCGTGAACGTGGTGGTCAGCGCCCCTGCCTGCAACGATCCATGGACCGTTCCGACAGCGCCGGCCTCGGACTGCATCTCCACGACCGTGGGTACGGTCCCCCAGAGGTTGGGCTTCCCCTCACTGCTCCATTGGTCGGCCCACTCCGCGATGGGGGATGCCGGTGTGATGGGGTAGATCGCCACGACCTCGTTGGTCCGGTAAGCGACGTATGCGGCGGCCTCGTTGCCGTCCATCGTTAGCATTTCCTGCCGCATAGTTTTCCTTTCGAGTGATTGCGGAGGTGAACCGTACTCCAGGTGGTATCGGCTCCGGGCGCCGAGCGCCACGGTGATAACCCCTTAGGACCGCGATTCTACCTTCGTGATTAGACCGTTTTCAGTTTGCAGTGGTCCCTCTGCGCGGTCGCTACGCTGCGCAACCGGGCCCACTTTGACTCCTCGCCCCCGATTCTTCGGTGAACCCGGAGCGCACCAGGCTTGCCAGGTCGGCGAAGCCAGGCTTGGTAGCGAACCTCTACTCGGAGAGAATCTGTTCGATCTCAGCGCGTGCCTTGGCGATGACCTGCAAGATCCGCGCCATTTTCTCATGGTTCAGGTGACGCATCCAGCCGCGGTGGCCGAAGAACCGACCCACGTCCCGGATTTCCGAGCGCAGAGCCTGCCACACGTCTGGCTCCCAGCCATGTGAGCCCTCGGGCTCCTCGAGCCAGCCGGCGCGCTGCCAGCTCTGGTTCACCTGCTCGGCGCGGTCGGCGAGGAAGGCCTTCCCCGTGTCGGTCAGCGTGTAGATCTTGCGGCCGTCGCCCTGGGCCAGCGTCACCTGGCCCAGGTCCTCGAGCATCTGGAGCACGGGATAGACCGAGCCGGGGCTCGGAGTGTAGAGGCCCGCCGACCGCTCGCTGATCGCCTGGATGATCTCGTAGCCATGCCGGGACTTCTCAGATAGCAGATCCAGGATGACGTACTTGAGCCCTCCGCGCTCGAAGCGCCGCTCCGATCGCCCATCCTGGCCGTGGTGTCCAGACACGGTATTTCTCTCGAAATTGCGAGCCTGAGGCTCGGCTCCGATCAGCGTGTGGGCGGGCTGGCAGAAGGCTCGGTGGACAGGCTCGTGGCTGCCCGGCGCTGCCCGATGAAATCCATGATGGCTGCGAACACGGCGTCCTTCTCGGAACCCTGCATCATCTCGTGGCCGGTCCCCGTGAACATCTGCACGCGCTTGTCCACCGAGCGCACGCGCTCGTAGATGATCCGGGCCGCGTCTGGCTTGACGACCGTGTCCCGCTCGGAACCCAGCACCAGGATCGGGGCGTGCACCCGTCCCAGGCGCGCCTCGACCAGCTGCCCGAACTTGAAGAGTTCGGATCCGGCCGAGCCGGGAAACCACGGGTAGTTGGTGGAGTGGTAATTCTCGTCCTTGGGGGGCTTGGGCGAGGGAAAGCGCGGGAAGAGCCAGCCGATGTAAGGCGAAAGCGGGGCGAGCGGGTCGCAGAGCCGGATGGCTGCGGCAACCGAAACGACTCCGGCGATGCGGTCTGGTTGCTCGGCCGCCAGGGTGAGGGCCACCAGCCCGCCCATCGAGAGGCCCACGACGATCGCCTCGTCGACCTCCCCCAGAAGGTCCGCCAGGGCGCCCTGGCCGTCGGCGATCCAGTCCCGGTAGGTGACGCCCCTGAGGGCCACCGGGCTCTCCTGGTTGTGGCCACGCAGGCTCGGCATCCGGTACGGCAACCCCGCCTCCTCGAGGTGGGGCAGGAGGCCTCTGACCGTGTCGAAACTCGACGTGAACCCATGGAGGAGCAAGACACCTAGCTTCATGGACTCCATCTTATAGCGGAAAGCGCCCAGGCTTCACGGGCGCAGGGCGCAAATGTCAGTCCGTGCGGATCGCGGCCGATTTCGCCAGACCGGGGCAATCTACGTGGCGGGCCTGGCGTTCCGCAGCTCGACGGCCTTCTCCTCGGGCAACGTGTCGTTGATGAAGGTACCCGCCCCGGACTCGCAGCCCGCCAGGTACTTGAGCTTTTCGGGCGTGCGCATCGGCGGATAGAACTCGATGTGCAGGTGCGTTCCCGGCCTCGCGACGCCGTCCGTCGGGGCCTGGTGCATGACCATCATGTAGGGGAAGGCCAGGCCCCAGAGCGCGTCGAACTTTACCAGGACCTCCTTGAGGATGGCCGCCATGTCGAGGCGCTCGTCGCGCGAGAGATCGAGCAGCGAATCTCGATGCTGCTTGGGCATCAGGTAGGTCTCGTAGGGGTAACGAGCAAAGAAGGGAATGACCGCGATCCAGGAGGCATTCTCGGCGACGATGCGGCGGCCGTCCTCGCGCTCGCGAGCCAGGACGTCGCAGAAGAGGCAGTGGCCGGTGCTCTGAAAGTGGTGGGCCGCCGAATCGAGCTCGCGCTGGATCTTCGGCGGGATGTAGGAGAACGCGTAGATCTGGCCGTGGGGATGGTGAAGCGTCACCCCGATGGCTTCGCCCTTGTTCTCGAAGATGAAGACGTAGTCGATGTCCTCGCGATCGCCCAGGGCGCGGTAGCGGTCCGTCCACACCCGGATCAGGCGATCGATCTCGGGGATCGAGCGATCGGTGAGCGTGCCCTCGTGCTGCGAGCTGTAGAGGACGACCTCGCAGACGCCGGTTGCCGGGGCGATCTGGTAGAAGTCGTCTCCGGCGATCGCCGGCTCGGGGGGACGACGGCTGAAGGACGGGAAGCGATTCTCGAAGACGACGTACTGGTAGTCCTCGGCGGGTACCTCGGTGGGGAAGCCGCCCGGCTTGGTGGGGCAGAGCGGACAGTACCCTGGCGGCGGCAGGAAGGTGCGATCCTGGCGGTGGGTGGCCGTGACGACCCACTCCTCGAGGATGGGATGCCAGCGCAGCTCGCTCACAAGAAACTCTCTTCTCCGGCTGCGCCGGCGGTGACTTGCAGGGGGCCTTGCCCCCCGCAAACTACCACCCGCTGCGGGCTG
>JAJYIO010000055.1 GCA_021790035.1 bacterium
CGGCGGCGTCGACGTCACCAGTGTCACGCGCGTCCGCGACCAGTTCCTCGACGATCAGTACCGGGACTCGAACCTGTCCCTGTCCGAGCAGACGACCAGCAACCAGTACATCACGCAGATTCAGGGCCTGTTCAACGAGCCGTCCACCACCGGCATCCAGCAGCAGCTCAGCAACTTCTTCGATGCCTGGAACACGCTGGCGGCCAATCCGACTCAGGCCTCGGCTCGCGGTGCCCTGGTCCAGACCGCAGAGAGCCTCACCAATACCATCAACCAGGCATCCAGTTCGCTGACCGCCATCCGGCAGCAGGCCGACACGCAGCTATCGACGGACGTGACGCAGGTAAATGGCATCTTTGGCCAGATCGCCAGCCTCAACAAGCAGATCGCGACCGCCGAGGGGACGGGAGCGCAGCCCAACGCCTTGCTCGATCAGCGGGACGAGCTACTGGACAAGCTGTCTGGCTACGCCAAGGTGCAGCTGAGCCAGCAGTCGAACGGCGAGACCTGGGTGTATATCGCCGGCAAGGCGGTGGTCGCCGGAGATACCGCGATGCCGCTGGCTTCCACCCAGAACGGGGAGCTGACGTTCTCGAACGTGACCTACCAGGGTGCAGCGCTGAGCGCCAGCACGCTCGGCGGGGAGATGGGGGCTCTCCTCAACGTCCGGGATCAGCTCATCGGACGGCCCGTCGTGCCGACGGGATCGCCCCTGCAGAACACTCCAGGCGGCCTGCTCTACCAGATGGACACCCTTTCCAACAGCCTCGCGACCGCCGTCAACTCGCTCACCGAGGCCGGCACGACGCTGACCGAGGCGGGAACGACGGTGGCCACCAGTCCGCCTGGTCAGCCGTTCTTCGTGATAAACACCACCGGCAACCAGTTCAACACGTCCGTCATCAACTCGGCCAATATCGAGGTCAACCCGCTCTTCGACACGGCGGGCGGCCTCGACCAGATTCCCAGTGGCGGCCCGCCCGTCGCGGGTGTCGCTCCGCCGTCGGGCGACAACACCACGGCAGCCGCCGTCTCCGCCCTGCGTAATTCCTTGATCAGCGATGGCACCTTCGGGGATCCCACGTCGAGCGGAACCTATTCGGCGCAGGATCTTTACACCAACATGCTGACCCAGCTGGGCTCCCAGGGGCAGGCCGCCCAGAGTCAGCAGCAGAACCAGCAGGCACTGGTGACCCAGATCGACGACCAGCGCCAGTCCACCAGCGGTGTCAACCTCGACGAGGAGATGACGAACCTGGTCAAGTTCCAGCACGCTTACGAAGCTTCTGCACGCCTGATCTCGACCTTCGATTCCATGCTCAACACGGTCATCAACAACATGGGTAGCACGAGCTGATGCGGGCTCCGGGGTGCAGGCGGCTCGAACGCTTTCCAGCTCCCTGCCAAGGCCGCGGTCCGATGGTGTAGAGAGAGGGTTCTACAAGATGCGCGTCACTCAAACGATGCTGACCGATACGACGGTCACGAACGTCGAGAACAACCTCCAGAGCCTCCTCAACATCCAAGAGCAGCTCTCGACGGGAAAATCCATCAACCAGCCGTCCGACAATCCGGTCGGTTTCAGCCAGGTCATGTCGCTTTCTGCGGCCATCGATGCCAACACGCAGTACAAGGCCA
The DNA here is from genome assembly GCA_021790035.1 of bacterium. GTDB lineage: Bacteria > Cyanobacteriota > Sericytochromatia > S15B-MN24 > VGJW01 > JAJXWQ01. The sequence continues at coordinate 1,639 of JAJYIO010000055.1, forward strand.
ACGCCCAGAGCGCGATCGACTGGCTCAACTCGACCGACAGCGCCCTGCAGGAAACCGAGTCCGTCATGGCTCGCTTGCGCCAGCTTACCGTCCAGGGGTCGAGCGATACGCTCACGCAGAGCGACCGATCGGCCATCGCAGACGAGGTCGATCAGCTCAACCAGCAGATGCAGCAGATCGGCAACACGCAGCTCAACGGCGAGTATATCTTCGCGGGAACTGACGTCCAGAATCAGCCCTATCCGGCGACCGGAACCGGGGCCAACAACACCGGCGCGATTTCCCTCGATATGGGCGAGTCGATCTCGGTGCAATATAATACGCTTGGGACCGATGTATTCGGGTCGACGGCCACGTCGGCCGGAGTACCGGTCGATCCGACCAACATCTTCACCCTGATGACCAACCTCTCGACTGCCTTGCGGGCCGACGATACGAATACCATCCAGTCCATCCTTCCCCAGCTCGATCAGCGCAACGCTCAGATCGTCGGACAACAGGCTATCGTGGGTGCCAAGGTCAACCGCCTCGATCTCCTGTCGAGCCGGATCGACGACCAGAACCTGGATCTGGGCAATCTCAAGAGCCAGACGGGTGACGCCGACATGGCCAACCTCATCACGCAGCTCAATCAAGAGAATTCGGTATACCAGGCGTCACTGGCAGCCGGCGCTCGCATGATCGAGCCCACGCTGATGAACTACCTGTCGAGTACGGGCTAGAGAGGTTCGAACCAGTTAACTTGAGGACGACATGACGAGGAACGATCGTTGAAGATTGACACGGCGCAGTTCGGTGCGCTCGAATTCGACCCAGCGGCCGTTCTGACCTTCCCGCAAGGGCTGCTGGGCTTCGAGCAGCTGACCGGCTTCCTGCTGATCGATCAAGAAGAAATCGCCCCCCTGCGGTGGCTCCAGCCGGTCGATGAGGGCCGGCTCTCCTTCACCGTCATCGATCCGTTGCTCTTCTTCCCGGACTATGCCGTCAAGCTCTCCCGAGAGGATCGCGATTCCTTGCATCTGGCCGAGAACGAGCGCCCGCTGGTGCTCGCGCTGGTGACCATCCCCGAGGATCCGAAGTTGATGACGGCCAACCTCCTCGGTCCTCTGGTTCTCAACCCGGAGACCCGCCTCGGGCGCCAGCTGGTGTTGCACGACTCGGGCTACCCGGTTCGCCAGCGCCTCATCTCTGACGAGGCTCGCACCACGGCTGCGGTGACCGCATGAGTTCGCAGTTCCGGGTCTGGCCTTCTTCGACGGTCACAGAGGCGGTTCGCCAGTGCTAGTTTTGAGCCGCAAGATCAACCAGTCCATCATGATCGGCGAGGAGATCGAGGTCGTGGTCCTCGAGATCAAAGGCGACTCGGTCAAGATTGGCCTCAAGGCGCCGCGGGACGTGGCGGTCTATCGCCAGGAAATCTACCTCGAGATCAAGGCCGAGAACGAGCGCGCCGCCGCCGCGGCACCGTCGGTTTCCGGCACGACCGTTCCAAGTGCCGGCGCGCTGCTCAAGCAGGCCCTCGGCAAGCCCGAGATCCCGCCGCCGGCGCGGTGAGCCCGCCGCCGGTGCAGGTGCACGGCACCGTGGTATAAGTAACTATCTTGGGTAACGGGCGGTCACGGAAAGCTGGTTGGAGCGCGTCGCGACTCGCGCCCCGCCTTTGGGCATTCTGAGGCGGCAAGCATGAAGATCCGCCAGTACACCGCTGCGACGATGCAGGAAGCGTTGCTCAAGATCAAGCTCGATCTCGGGCCCGACGCGGTGATCTTGCACCAGCGCACGCTCAAGAAGGGCGGCATCCTGGGGCTGTTCGGGCGGGAAGTCGTCGAGGTCCTCGCTGCCGTCGACACGGCTCCCTCGGAGCGAAGGCGCCGGCGCGACGAGGAGGTTGCCGAAACCGGGCCGACCCCCGCTCGGGCAGCGCTAGAACCCGTGCCGGTCGGGGCGACGGGCGGCGGACTCGGTCTGTGGGACGCCCCCCCACCGGCGCCGGCTGCATCCAGCCGGCAGGTCGCCGCGTCGGTCACGGCCGTTCCGCAGGTGGTCGCGTCCGTCGCATCGGGTCCGCAGGTTGCCGCCGCCGTCGCCCAGGTGGCCGAGGACGTCAAGACGGCCGTGCTAGAGCAGCTGCTATCGGGCGAGGTGCGGCAGGCGGTATCGGAGGCGGTCGAGACCGCCGTCGGAGACGTCACGCAGAAGATGGAGGCGGCGGTGACCCGCCTCGAGACGGCCCTGCCCGCCAAGGGGGCCTGGACCGCCGCTCAGCAACGGATCTACGACCTGCTGCTGAAGAAGGATCTCGACACGGCCCTGGCGCGGAGGATCCTGGCACGGCTGCACGGTCAGGGCAGCAGCACCGAGGAGGCGATGGCCGAGCAGTTGCCGCAGGCGATCGCCTCGCTGGTCTCGGTCTCGGGTCCGATCGCCCCGTCTCCCGCCGGCAAGGGGCCCAAGGTCGTCGCCCTGGTCGGCCCCACGGGAGTCGGCAAGACCACGACGATCGCCAAGCTGGCCGCGACCTTCCGCCTGGCGCACGGCAAGGGCGTGGGCCTCGTCACCATCGACACCTACCGCATCGCGGCGGTCGAGCAGCTCAAGGTCTATGCGGACATCATCGGCATCCCGGTCGAGGTCGTGATGACCCCCGGGAGCCTCAAAGAGGCCATGGCCAAGCTGGCCGATCGCGACGTGGTGCTGATCGATACGGCCGGGCGCTCTCCCTCGCACAAGCTACACCTCCACGAGCTCAAGACCTTCCTCGAAACCGTGGGCGAGCGCGAGGTTCACCTGGTGCTCGCGGCTACCGCATCGAAGGCCAACCTGCTGCGTGCGATCGAGAGCTTCGCGCCGGTGGGCGTCAACCGCCTGCTGTTCACGAAGATCGACGAGGCGGCCACCCTCGGATCCGTGGTCAGCGCGGCGCATGCGGCCAGCACGCCGCTCTCGTACCTCACCGTGGGGCAATCGGTGCCGGACGATCTCAAGGAAGCCGACGCCCTCGATCTCGCCCGCACCATGCTGCTATGAGGGGGCAGGCATGAGCGCCAGCATCGATCAGGCCGCTCGTCTGCGAGAGCTGGTGCGCGGCCAGCGTGTCGAGTCCTCGGAGCAGCTCCAGCCTCCCACCCGCATCGTCGTGGTGACGAGCGGCAAGGGCGGGGTCGGCAAGACGAACGTGACGGTCAACCTTGCACTGATCCTGGCCCAGCGGGGCTGCAAGGTCGTGCTCTTCGACGCCGACCTCGGGATGGCCAACGTCGACGTGCTGCTCAACCTTTCACCGCCCTTCACGATCGCCGACGTCATTGCCGGACGCCGGCAACTTGCCGAGATCATCCTGCCGGTGACGGACAACCTCGAGGTCGTGCCAGGGGGCAGCGGCATCGCTCAGCTGGCTTCGCTGGAGCGAGCGGTGCTCGACCAGACGGTGGCCAAGCTGGCCGAACTCGAGAACCGCGCGGACTTCCTTCTGGTCGATACCGGCGCCGGGATCTCCCCCAACGTGCTGGGCTTCGTCCTGGCCGCTCCCGAGGTGATCGTGGTGACGACTCCCGAGCCCACGGCCATCGTGGACGCCTACGGGATCATCAAGGCCGTCGATGGCAAGAATCCAGGTGCCCAGGTCTGGCTGCTGGTCAACATGGTGGAATCCGAGAGCGAAGCCCGGGCCGTCTTCTCCAAGCTGGCCAGCATCATCGCGAGGTTCCTGGCCGTCCGCATTCGCCTTCTGGGCTGGATCGAGAAGGACGGGAACGTGGGGCGCTCGGTTTTGCAGCAGAAGCCGTTCGTGAGGGCCTATCCCTACTCCCTGGCGACACGGCGCATCCATTTGCTGGCCGGAGCCTTGCTCGCCCAGCAGGCCGACCCGGAGCCCAAGGTTGTGGGCACGGGATTCTTCGCCCGCCTGGGCAAGGCGTTGTTCCGCTAGCGCGCCGGGTGGCTGACCGGGCGGACGTAAGCCGGGGTCAGGTCAACCCGAAACAGGCCTAGGTCCGCGACCGGACGTCGAAAGAAGGCGATGACGAGCTCCCGGTGGTCTTGCGACGCTGCTGGATGAATTGACGGCCGTTGCGCACGATCGCCAGGGCCCGCCCGATCTCGGCTTCGAGCTCGGAAAGGACCTGCTGGGCATACCGTTCCGCCTCACGCCGGAGCATCGCGGCCTCCTGCTGGGCCTGGTCGACGATGCGCTGCGCTTGCTGAAGAGCCTGCTTGACGTCCTCGTTCGAAGACCCGTTGGCGTGTGGTTCGGCCGGTTCGTACGTCAACGGAATCGTCCTTTCGAGGGACTCGCGGATCGCCGGGATCCGGCGCTCGGTGGATAGCTCCACGCGGGAGATGGCCTCGCTCGCCAGCTCGTCTCCATCGGGCTGCTGAGCGGCGGGGAATCCGGTGCCGTTGCTGTATCCCCTGCCATTGGCGGCGCCAGCCTGGCCACTCGAATCTGCCTCATTGTCGGCCATCATTCGCGCCGGCGCAAGGACGAGCGGGGGGGCTTCGTGGTGGACCTCCTGCTGGAAGAGGTGCACGAGCTCGGTGGCGTTCAACCCCAGGAGCTTGGCGTACTGGCGGATGTAGCCATGGACGAAGACCATCGCCGGCAGCTCGTCGAGGTGGCCTTCCTCGAGGGCCCTGAGGTAGGGCAGCTTGATGTACGTCCGGCGAGCGACCTCGTCGAGGAGGATGCCCTTGTTCTCGCGAGTCTGGCGAAGGATCTGGCTCACCGAAGTCATGCGGTCGGGGATCTCCAAGCAGCGGTTCGAGGTGAAAATCGCGTGGACAACCCACGGCGATCGTTTTATCGGTCAGGTCTGGCGGGTCGAATCCCCGATTTTACCACGCAACCATGGGATCGGTTCGACGGGACCGGACCGATCCGAAGCCGTCCGACAGTGGCTCGTGCTCGGCCCTGCGGCCTCGTGCCGCAGGCGTTCGTGGCGGTTCGGGGTATGGACGATCCATATGCTGGTGCACCTCGCGATCTCGAACTTCGTGCACGTCGACGAGCTCGCGCTCGATTTCAAGGGCGGCGCGTGCGCTTTCACGGGCGAGACCGGCGCGGGCAAGTCCCTGGTCCTCGAGGCCCTGAAGGCGGCCCTGGGGCAGCGGATCGGCTCGGACGTGATCCGGTCCGGCGCTTCCCTCGCCCTGGTGGAGGCGACCTTCGAGACGGACGATCCCAGGATTTCAGCCTGGCGAGAGCTCCACGGCGTCGATGAGCTGGAGAGCGCACTGGATCCACAGGGCCGGCAAGGCGGCTCCACCGGGCTCACGCCTGGGGCGCGGGGCCGGGCGCGGAGGTCCGTGGTCGTGCTGTCCCGCGAGATCAGCGACAAGGGCAGCCGCTGCCGCGTGGACGGTCGACTGGTCACGGCGGGGGCCCTGCGGGATCTGGGGGACTTGCTGGTCGAGTCCTGCAGCCAGCACGACCAGGTCCTCCTCGCCAGGCCCGCCCAGCAGCTCGAAGCCCTGGACGCCTTCGCCGGCGCCATGGCCGTGAGAGCCGAATTCGACGCGGCCTATCAGCGTCTGGCCCAGGTCCGGGCCGAGCTGGCCCGCGCCGAGGACGAGGCTGGACGCCGGGCCCGGGAGCGGGACTTCTGGGCCTTCCAGGTCGCCGAGATCGATCAGGCGCGGCTGGGCCCACTCGATGAACCCGAGGGTCTGGCGGCCGAGGCCCGGGTCCTGGCTCACGCCGGGGCTTTGCGGCAGGCGGCCGAGGATGCGCACGCGACGCTCGCCGAGGATGTCCGGACGAGGCTGGGTCAGGCCGCGCGCCGGATCCGCTCGGCAAGTGGAAACGACGATCGCCTGTCGGGCCCGGCGGGCCGTCTCGCCGAGGCCGAGGCTCTGATCGACGACGCCGTGAACGACTTGCGACGCTATGCCGAGTCCGTCGAGGAGAACGGCGAGCGTCTGGCCGAGGTCGAGGCCAGGCGGGACGTGCTTTCCCGCACCCTGCGCAAGTACGGGCCGACCGTCGCGGAGGCTCTGGCCCTGCGGGAACGTCTGGCCGGCGAACTGGCGGCAGCCGACGCCGGCGAGCGGTCGATCGCCGCGCTCGCCGAAGCGGCCCGCACGGCTCGCGAGCACCTGGTCTCGGTCGCCAGCGAGCTATCGTCGGCACGCCGGGCCGCCGCTCGAGAGCTCGAGGTCGCTCTTCGCACCCAGCTTTCAGAGCTCGCGATGGGCAACGCCCGCCTCGAAGTCCGCCTGACGCCCCTCGGTGGCGATCCCGGCGCCTCTGGTGCTGAATCCGCCGAGTTCCTCTTTGCGCCCAACCCGGGCGAACCTGCGCGTCCTCTGGGTAAGATCGCCTCGGGCGGAGAGCTGTCCCGCCTCATGCTGGCGTTGAAGGTGGCGATGATCGACGCGGCTCCGGTCGGCACCTTGGTGTTTGACGAGGTCGATGCCGGTGTATCGGGATCGGCGGCCCAGACGGTCGCGCGCAAGCTGGCGGACCTCGCCGGCCGACATCAGGTGCTGCTGGTAACGCACCTGCCGGCCATCGCCGCCGTCGCCGACCACCACGTTCGCCTGGCCAAGCAGGTCGAGACGGGTCGGACTCGTCTGGTGGCAAGCGTCCTGTCTCATGACGAGCGCGTGCGGGAGCTGGCGCATCTGATGTCCGGCGAGGGGGGGTCCAAGGCGGCTGCGGGTGCAGCCGCGGAGCTCCTGGAACGAGCGAGCGAGTTCAAGGGGGCCTAGGTGAGCGAGCACGTCTTCAGACTGCGGCGAGCGGACCTCGAGTTCGAGGTCCGCGGCGATCGCGAGTTTGTCGAGGAACAGCTAGATCGCTGGGCGGCGGCGGCCTTTGGCAACGCGGGGACCGTCGAGGGGCCCGCCGGCGAGGAGCCGCAATCGCAGCCCGGCGCCAAGGACCATCCGGACCTTGGCGTGCCGCCCGGCGCGGAATCCGGATTGGCTCGGGCGTCGGTGTCCGGACCCGGCGATTCGCCCTTCAGGCCGCAGGCGACTCCGGAGTTCTGGACCCCTGGCGTCCCCGTCCCGCGGATGCCGGGTGCGCCGATGGCCATGCGCGTGCGCAAGAACATCTCCTTCGCGGACTTTCTCGCGCTCAAGGAGCCCAAGACCTCGCTCGATCGCCTTCTCACGCTGGCCTACTACCTCGAGAAGTATGAAGGCCAGAATCACTATGGCATGCCGGAGCTGGACCGTTCCTGGGCAGATGCGTTTCCCGACGACGCCTTCAGCACGGAGCTGTGTCTCGAGGCCGTGCGCAGCGGCTATGTCGAAGAGGTCGACGGCCACCTGACCCTCTCCTTCTCGGGCGAGGCCTACGTCCAGAACGGGCTGGCCGACAGGTTCAGGTAGTCCGCCGGGGCCCGGTCGATTCCTCGGGGCCCCGCGAGGGCTCGTCCTACTGGCGCAGGGCTTCGAGGGCGGCGAGGTCCTTCTCGGTATCGGCCTTTTGGGACTCGAGGTCGGCGATCTGCCGATCGAGTGCCGCGATCTGCGATTGATCTCCGCCGATGGCCGAGACGAGCAGGGTCTTGCGCTGGGCCTGAAGATCGTCGATCTGGCTCTGCAGGCCACGAACCTGCTTGTCGTCGATGCCGAGGCGATCGTCCACGTGATACAGATTGCCCTGGGCGGCGTTGAAGGCTTGCCCGGCATCCTGCACCTTGGCATTCGCGCCAGCCAGCTTGCTGGCTGCATCCTGCGCGCTCGAGGAGTCGGACGCAAGGCGCTTGCTGGCGCCAGCGCGATCGGCCAGGGCGCTTTCCAGGGCCTTGGCGATGGCGGTCCGGCGGGCGTTGTTGGTACGGATCGACGCTTCGTCCTGAGCGAGCGCCGCCTGTGCCGAGGTCGCATCGGAACCGTCGGCCTGGGCCTGAGCTGCAGCGCGAGCACCCTCGGGAACGGCCGAGGATTTGAGCGAATCGAGGTAGTGCAAGTAATTGCTGGCGCCATAAGCCGCCTCGTAATCCTGGCGCTGGGTCGTCCCGAGGGCCTTGGCCTGGCCCGAAAGATCGGAAGCCTGGCCGTGCAGGGTGTCGAGGCGAGCCGAGATCTGCTTGAGCTGGTCGCGGTCGCCTGCCACCGCCTTGCGCAGGGCGTCGAGGTCGGTCTGCGCCGTGGCGGAACCGGCCTGGGCAGAAGCCAGACGCTGGCGATCGATCTCGAGCTGGCTCATCGCCTGGGCCTTGCTGGCCTCGAGGGAACGGATGTCTGCCAGGACCTTGTCGCGTCCGCCCTGCAGGGCGCTGACGCTCGAGTCGATGGCCTTGACCTGTCCGAGCGCCGTAGCCCCCCCCGCGGCCTGCCTTGCTGCCGCAGTGGCCGTCGACGAGATGCGCATCTTGTCGCCCGCAGCCGGAACCTTGGGTGATGGCGCCGGTCGCGAAGCCGAATCGAGAATCGCCTGGATC
>JAJYIO010000056.1 GCA_021790035.1 bacterium
GCAGGTTCGCGGACGCTTCTCTGTCGTAGTCCTTGGAGTTAGTCACGCACACAGTTTTCGGAGAAGTAGGATGACGACCAAAAGCCTTACCTTGGGCCTTGCGGCTACCTGCGCCGTAGCGGCACTCCCCTTCCTGGCAGGATGCCCTGCCAACTCCCCGAGTTCTTCCTCGACCCCCGCGGCCACCGTCGCGAGCTACAAGCTTATCGCTCCGGCTACCGGCATGGTGGGCGATGCCCTCCAGCTCCAGGTCCAGGAGGTTCTCTCCACCGGCGCGACCGCCTCGCTGCCCAGCAATGCGACGATCACCTGGAACGGGGCGCCGACCTTGCTGGCCAGCTCGCCGGCCTGGCTCTACAACAACGTTCCCGCTCAGGTTTCGTCGCTGTCGGGTAACGTGGCCAACACCACGCTGCTCGCCACCACCAGCGTTCCGACGGGCTTCTTCGTGTCGAACCCGGCGCGGGCGATCGCCGACTCCACGATCGAGCCGGCCCTGGCCGACACCCTGTTCCTCCTTGGCGATCCCGCCTCGGCCAGCACCACGCCGGTCGTCGTCAGCGCCACGATCGGCGGTACCGGCGTGACCGCAGGAACGACCGCGAGCGCCAGCATCAACATCACGGCCGGCCCCACGACCGTCAGCACCAGCAATGGTGGAACCGTCTACACCGCCAATTGTGCGATGTGCCACGGTGCCACCGGCGATGGCGCGGGCTCTGCGGCACCCAACGCTCCCGGTCTCAACAACACGAGCTCTGGCGGTTCGCCCAACCTGGCGGCCGATCCGGGTTGGGACGCCCCGCTTCTCGCCTACGCAGCGCGTTGCGACGTCGACAACACCGGGTCTCGCCTGTATCTGGCGGGCGGCACCGCTCCCATGCCCTTCTGGCTCACCAACAAGAGCCTGACCACCCAGGACTTCTACGACATGTACGCCTGGCTCCAGACCCAGACCAAGTAGATCGACTTTCAGTTGACTTGAGCCCGAGCGCGCCCGCAAGAACCTGAAGCCGAAGCGTACTTTCGTACGTGAGGCATGGGGACGCGGACGTGAGTCGGGGTCAGGTCGATCTGAAACAGGTCCAGGTCGATCCGGCGAGCCGCAGGGCTCGCATGGGTTCCTTCGGCAAGAGGCCCGCGCATGCTGCGCGGGCCTCTCGCCTCCTGGTGCATGGGGCGCCGGGAGGGTAGATCCAGATATATGGCCCGACGAGAGCGCCAACCCGGCTCGAGCTGGCTGTCCGAGCTGCTCTTCGAGCACAAGGTCGGCGGCCAGTTCGACAAGTTCCGCATCGAGCCCGAGCGTTCGGCCGCAACGACGTCTTCGGCGACGAGAGGCGATCTGGTGGGCGCCTTCGTGGGCCAGGAACCGCCGAAGACCCTGGCCGCCTATCGGCAGCTGCTCTCGGAGCTCTTCGACGCCAAGCGCGATCTCGTGGTGCGCCACCTGCAGGCGCAGCCGGTGTTCAAGGTCGCCCGAGCCGAGTGGAATCCCCGCCAGACCGGCACGAACGCCAACATCGCCCGGGAGCTCGTACCTTACGTGGTCAACGCGATGCAGGCGGCCTACGAGTTCTCGGCTCCTCCCATCGAATTCTCTCCGGCGGCCGGATTCCTGGGCACCTACGACATCAAGCACCACAAGATCACCCTGACGCCGCAGCTATTCGGCAAGCCCCTCAAGGAGTTCCTCGACACCCTGGTGCACGAGGAGGTGCACGCCTTCCAGGCCGACATGATGCTGATGCTCAATGTCCAGCGGAAGGGTCGGGTGCTTTCGCCGGCCGAGCGGGCGATCGCCCAGTACTGGAAGAACGAGGAGCCCAAGTACCGATCCGCCCTGGCCGCCGGCTCGAGCATGAGTCCCGAGACGCGGCGGCGCTACCAGATGATCGGCCAGGAGTACCATGCCTGGACCACGGGCCACTTCGTGGCGACGAAGGTGCTCGAGGGCTGACGGCCCGCGGTGCATGCCGGCTCGAACCTTCAGGCTGAGGAGGCGATCTCCGCCAGCGGGGGACGGCTTCAAGGTTGCTGGTGGCATGGATTCCATGCGGGTCGTTCCTTGATCGATCCGGTTATCCGGGGTATAGAACAAATATTCTATGACCCTCGATACCCGTCTCGCCGGATCTCCGGGCGCCTCTTCCTGGGGCGGCCGAGGTCAGGGCATGCCACGACTTTCGGCGGCCAGCGGCTCGGATCCAGCAGGCGTGCCCCTGCTATCGGCCATCAGCGGATTGCAGCGGGGCAGCACGCTGGCGAGCCCGGATGGCCAGCTCCTGCCCACGGGGCTGGCGGCGCTGGATCGTGCCCTGGGCGGGGGGCTGCCGACCGGGCGGCTCACGGAGGTCCAAGCTCCCGGAGGCGGGCATGGCTCGCTGCTGGTGAGCCTGGCCGCTCGGGCCACGTCTCGCGGCGGGACCATCGCCTGGATCGATCCGGGGGGCTTCCTGGATATCCGGGCCGCCCAGCGCGCTGGCGCCGTGCTCGAGCGCATCTTGTGGGTGCGCCCGCAGAACGTGGCGCAGGCAGTCCGGGCGGTGGATCTGATCCTGGGGGCCGACGGCTTCGAGCTGGCGATCCTGGATCTGGCGTCGCTGCCGGCTGGAGCCTGGCGGGCGCAGCTCCGGGAGCCGGGATTTCGCCTGGATGGCGCGGCGTGGAACCGCCTGGTGCGCAGGGCGCAGCTCCAGGACATCGCGCTGGTCGTCGCGAGCGATCGCGATCTCGTGCCAGGGGTCTCGGCGTTGACGCTCCAGGTGCAGCTAGCCGCGCCGATCTGGCGCGAGGGCGAGTTCGAGGGCGCATCCCTCGAGGTCTCGGTCCTGCGGCGCAGAGGGGCTTCGGGCGGCTTCTCGGGCCGCTTCTGGTTGAGCCTGGTCAATCCGCCAGACCCGCCAGATCTCCGGGATCATCCAGGACCGCCGGATTCGCCGGGTCTTTTTGAGACTGGCGGCCGAGGAGACTCTGCGGCCGGGGGCATCGGCGAGAGGAGGGTCATCGGGTGACATCCAGGCACCCGCGTGCGGTTGCCAGAGGCAACACGGCGAGGACGGCAGAGAGCATCGGCGATGCCCCGGGACCGGCAGATGGCCAATTTCGCATGCCGACTTCCTCGGCGCGCCTGGCCTACGTCGAGGTGCCGGACTTCCCGCTGGCCGCCGTCCTCCGGGCTTACCCCGAGCTCCGGGGGCGGCCGCTGGCGATCGTCAGCGGGGGCGGCACTCAAGCGGTCAGCCAGGGCCCGGTTGCGCAGCGGGGCGATCGCGCAGGGGGCCACGCCCACGTCATCTGTGCCTCGGCCGAGGCCGGAGCCGGCGGCATCGTCGCCGGACTCGGCGCGGCCCGCGCCCGCCAGCGCATGCCCGATCTCATCTTGCAGCCCCCCTCGCTCGATGCCGAGCGCTGCGCGCAGGCGGCCATGCTCGAGGTCGGCTTCGCCTTTTCGCCCAAGGTGGAGGACGCCGGTCCTGGCGCTCTTTACCTGGACCTGGGCAGCACCAGTGGCCTGTATCCCGGCGAGGCCGGGGTCGCGACGGCCCTCGACACCACGCTCGAGCGCCTGCACCTGCCCTGCCGGGTCGGCGTGGCGTCCGGCAAGACGATCGCCCGGCTGGCCGCCCGGGAGGTCGGCATGGGCGTCAAGGTCGTGCCACCCGGCTCCGAACGCTCTTTCCTCGCCGCCTTGCCCCTTGCGCTCCTCGAGCCATCTCCCCAGATGTCAGAACGCCTACAAGGCTGGGGAATTCGCACGCTGGGCGAGCTATCGGCGCTGTCGCCCACGGCCGTCGCACGGCGGCTCGGAGCCGACGGGATGCGCCTCTTGCGCCTGGCGACCGGAGCTGACGATCAGCCCTTCGTCTCGGCGGTTCCCCCGCCGCTGTACGAGGAGGCCGTGAGCTTCGACGACTGGACCGTCAGCACCCTCGAGCCGCTGCTGGTCGCTCTGGGCCAGGTGGCCGAGCGCCTGCTCGAGCGGGTCCGAACCGCAGGCCTGGCGCTTCTCGCCGTCACCGTCACGCTCAAGCTCGATCCTCGCGGCAACGACGTTCGCCATCTCGAGTTCGCCGCGCCGCTGGCCCAGCTCAAGGCCATCATGGATCTGGCTCGCCATGAACTCTACCTGCGTCCGCCGCCGGCCGCCGTGGCGGGTATCCGTGCGGTCGGCATTCCCGCCGTGCCCCAGGCGGTACAGGGCCACCTCTTCGCTCCACCCGAGCCCACACCCGAGCGCCTGGCCGTGACCCTGGCGCGCCTGCACGCTTTGGTCGGCGAGGACCGGGTCGGCGCGCCCGCGATCCCGGCCGACAAGCGTCCGGCGGCGATCGCCAGCCGGCCGTTCCCTCTACCGGGCGTATCCTCGTCACCCCGCATGCCGGCTGTGGCTCCGCGTGCGTTCGTCCCGGAGCTTTCGCAGCCCATCTTGGTGGCCCGCGTCCTGCGCCCGCCTCGCGTCATCAGGGTGCGCACCGTGGGCGATCGCCCTTGCGCCTTGATCCTCGACGGCCAGAGCCAGACCGTGCGCTCCGTCGCCGGCCCTTGGCGGCTGCGCGACGGCTGGTGGGCGCCAGATCCGGTCGATCGCGACGACTACGACGTCGAGCTCGCCGATGGCCGCCTGATCCGCATCTACTTCGATCGCCAGCTATCCGCCTGGTTCCTGGACGGCATCTATGGCTAGACAGCTCCGCATCCAGGGCCCGGCCAGAGCAGCTCGAGCCGGCTGCGACCCGGTGTGGGATTCCATGACGCACTCCGTTCATGCGAGGCCTGGCCGCCATGCCTGATCCGGAGCTCTACGTCGAGCTGCGCGCCAGGAGCGCGTTCTCGTTCCTCGACGGGTCCTCTCTCCCTGCCGAGCTGATCCAGCGGGCGTCCGCGCTCGGCTACCGGTCGCTGGCGCTGTGCGATCGAGATGGCGTGTATGGCGCCCCGCAGTTCTACCAGGCCGCCACCCGGGCGGGGATCCAGGCGATCGTCGGCGCGGAGTTGCAGATCGTGCCCGAGGCATGCCACCTTCCGGGAGCGTCACGAGCGCACGACCTGCGAGAGCCGACGCCGCGCCGGGGCGCGCCTCCGTCCGGAGACCTCGACCGGGCCCTGAACGCTCCATCGTTGCCGGGCACAACCGGCCGCATCGCCGTCCTCGCCACCGATCGCCAGGCCTACCAGGGCCTCTGCCGGCTGCTCACCCTGGCCAAGGCTCGCATCTCCAAGCTCGAGGCGGTCGAGCACGGCGCACCCCTGTCGCTCGGCGAGCTCTCGGCGCATGCTCGTGGCCTTATCGCCCTCATGCCACCCGATACACCCGACGCGCTGGCCGCGGGCCTGCGGGAGGCCTTTGCCGCCGGGGACCTCTTTTTCGAGCTGCGCCGACATCGTCAGCGCGAGGACGGCCCGCGCAACCGCCGGGCGCTCGAGCTGGCTCGTCGCCTGGGCATCGGCACCGTGGCCACGAACGACGTCCGGTATGCCGCGGCCGATCGTGCCGATCTGCATGATGTCTTGACCTGCATCCGCCACAAGAGGACGCTCGAGGAGGCACGGGAGCTCCTGCCTCGCCATGCCGAGCAGGTCCTCAAGGCCCCGGCCCAGATGGCCCGGATCTTCGCCGACATCCCCGAGGCCGTGGCGCGGACCCTGGCGATCGCCGAGCGCTGCACCTTCTCGCTGGCCCATCTCGGCTACCGCTTTCCCGATTATCCGCTGCCGCCGGGCCAGACCGCCGACTCCATGCTGGCCGAGCTGGTGGCCGAGGGCCTGCCCCGTCGTTATCCCGCATCCGCTGGCTCCCTTTCGTCCCCGGCCACGCACGCGGCCTCGCCTGCGGTCCTGGCCCAGCTCGACCACGAACTCGCCCTCATCGCCAGGCTCGGCATGGCCGGCTACTTCCTCATCGTCTGGGACATCGTGCGCTTCTGCCGCGAACGGCACATCATGGTCCAGGGGCGGGGATCGGCGGCCAACAGCGCCGTCTGCTACGTCATCGGCATCACGGCCGTGGACCCGGTCGCACGGGGGCTGCTCTTCGAACGATTCCTCTCCGAGGATCGTGGGGAGTGGCCCGACATCGACCTCGACCTCCCCTCTGGGGATCTGCGCGAAGAGGTCATCCAGTACGTCTACCGTCGCTACGGGGCCGGCGCCGCGATGACGGCCAACGTCATCACCTACCGGGGCCGCAGTGCTGTCCGTGATGTCGGCAAGGTCCTCGGCATCCCGCAGGAAAACCTCGACCGCCTCTCGTCGGGGGGCTTCCCGCACGATGCCGGCGATCGCCGGGCGCCATCCGAGACCCGGTTGCCAGGCGGTTCCGGACCCACCGGCACGCGACGAGAGCTGCTTCCGGGATCCCTTCATGCGCACGACACGCCAGTGCAGGGGGAATCGCGGCCGGAAGCCCGTCTTGCCGAAGCCGGGCTCGATCCTGCCAGCCCCCGGGTCCAGCGATTCCTCGACCTCGTGGGCCAGATCCAGCACCTGCCGCGACACCTGGGCCAGCACTCGGGGGGCATGGTCGTCTGCCAGGGACGCCTCGACGACCTCGTCCCGGTCGAGCCCGCCACGATGCCGGGCCGCAGCGTCATCACGTGGGACAAGGACGACTGCGCGGATCTCGGTATCCTCAAGATCGACCTGCTCGGCCTGGGGATGATGGGGGTGCTGCAGGATGCCGTGCCCCTGGTGCGCGAGGCCGAGGGCATCGAGATCGATTACGCCCGCCTTCCCGACGACGATTCCACCGTCTGGGACATGCTGTGCCGGGCGGACACGGTGGGGGTCTTCCAGCTCGAGAGCCGGGCCCAGATGAACATCCTGCCGCGATTGCGCCCGCGCTGCTTCTACGATGTCGTGGTGTCCATCGGGCTCATCCGGCCCGGGCCGATCGTGGGCAAGATGGTGAGTCCCTATCTCCAGCGCCGGGCCGGGCTCGCCAGGCCCACGTACCCTCATCCTGACCTGGAGCCTGTCCTCAGGCGTACCCTGGGCGTGCCCATCTTCCAGGAGCAGGTCATGCGGATGGCCATGGTCATGGCGGGGTTTTCCGGCGCCCAGGCCGAGCAACTGCGTCGGGCGATGGGCTTCAAGCGCAGCGACGAGCGCATGAGCGACATCGAGCGCCAGCTGCAAGAGGGTATGGCCAGGAGAGGCGTGTCCGGGGCGGTTGCCGACGAGGTGGTCAACCACATCACGAGCTTTGCCCAGTACGGCTTCCCGGAGGCGCACAGCTGCAGCTTCGCCCTCTTGGCCTTCGCCACGGCGTACCTCAAGGCCCACCACCCCGAGGCGCTGCTCTGCGGCTTGCTCAACCACTTCCCGATGGGCTTCTATCATCCCGCCACCCTCATCCGCGACGCTCAGCGTCACGGCATCGAGGTGCGGTCCATCGACGCCACCGTCTCCAGCTGGGATTGCACGCTCGAGACCGCGGTCGATGCCACCTTGTCACCCGACACGGGGCCAGTCGATGCCCGGTCTCGAGAGGCCAAGTCGCCGCTTGCACCGCGCCCGGCCGTCCGGCTGGGACTCCGCTACGTCCAGGGCCTGGGCGAGGCGGCGGGCCGGCATCTCGTCGCCTCGCGCCAGCGGGCTCCCTTTGCCGACATCGGCGATCTCATGCGGCGTACCCGCCTGCGCACCGACGAGGTCGAGCGCCTGGCAACCATCGGAGCCCTGTCGGCACTGGGCGGGGGCCCGCAAGATCGAGCTTCCGGCTCGCGATCTCGACTTTCCGGCCGGCGCGAGGCCCTGTGGCAGGTCCAGGGCCTCGCCGACTACCGCAGGGGACTGCTGGCCGGAGCCGAGCCCGAGGATGATCCCTTCGAGCTCGAGGAGATGACTCCGGTCGAGGCCCTGGTCGCCGACTACCGGGGCACGACCGTCAGCACGAGCACTCATCCGATGGCGATCCTCCGCCCGATGCTCGATCGACGCGGCATCGTCACGGCGAGCGGCCTCGACGGGATTCCGGCGGGTGCAACGGTCACGATCGCCGGCACCGTCATCGTCCGTAACCGTCCGCCCACGGCCAGGGGCATGACCTTCCTCTCGCTCGAAGACGAGACGGGTCTCATCAACGTCGTCATCGAGCCGCAGTGCTACGAACGCTATCGCGTCCCCATCGTCACGTCGGGAGCCCTGGTCCTCTCGGGCCGGCTCGAGCGCCGCCAGGGCGTGACCAGCATCCGGATCCAGCATGTCGAACCCCTGGCCGGTCCGGGTCTCCTGGTCGCATCTCGCGACTTCCACTAGTCGTGGCCTCTTGCGCCTCGAATGAACGTCCGCGGCGACGCGGAGTTTTCCTGCTCCGTCGCTGCCGCTCGGCTATCCGCCTCGAGTCCCACCGGCGCTCGCCTTGTCGCATCGTCACCGAGGACCGGGCGCCCTGCTATGCTGGCGGATAGCTGGAGAACCTGGAAATGCGCCTCGCCTTCTATCCCCGACTCGTCGCTGCCGCAATCTCGCTCAAGGCCGGCCCACGAGCGTGGCGGGGTCTCCCCGACCGGCGCCTGGGCGGCTGGCACACACTCACCCGCGGCCTCGGGGACAAGCGCTGCCGAGTGCGTGCCGGGGGCGTCTGCGCGGTCCCGGCGCTGCTCCTCGGAGCCCTGGCCGCCCTGCTGCTGGCATTGCCCGTGTATGCGCAGGCCATCACGCAGTCCAGCAGCCAGCAGGAGGTCCCCAACTTTCCCGCGGCCCCGACCGGACCTTCGGCGCCGACCGCCAACGCGGGGTCCATCTCGAGCATCCTGTCGGGATCCATGCTCGGAGCGACCTCTTCAGCGGGCCTCTCCCTGCACGTGCATGCCCGGGCTGAGGTCGGCAACGAGCCCACGATCACCGGCGGCAACCTCGCCAACCTCAAGACCCTCACCGGCGCGGTGCCGCTTACCAACACCCAGATCACGGGTCGTCTTCCGTCTGTATCCGTCGCCCTCGAGGAGATCGTCATGCCCGGGGTCGGGGTGCGGTTGTCGGGAGACATGACCCAGCAGATGCACGAGCCGATCACCAACGGCGATCAGGAGGACGCCTTCCAGCAGCGCCAGCAGTGGCGCCTGAACGGGTACTCCGGCCAGAAGCCGCTCTATTTCGGCGAGATCGCCGATGCCTACCTGGCCATGACCGACCCGACCCGCCACGGTGGCTTGGAGCTCGGCCAGTTCCGCATTCCCTTCACCTTCAGCAGCTTCTCGACGCTGGAGCCCCCCCTGGCGATCGCTCCCGAGGAGACTCCCATGACCGACCTCATCGCGGCACGCGGGGCCATCGACTACCAGCCCTCGACGCTGGTCTGGCGCAGGGACATCGGGATGATGCTTTTCGGCCAGGGCAACAGCGGCACGTACATGTTCGGCGTGTTCAACGGCAGTGGCCCCAACCGCCTCGACGACAACGGCGACAAGGACTTCTTCGCGCGCCTCGACTGGAAGCAGGGGGCCAACCAGGGTATCGGGGTGTCGACGCTGATCGGGAACGACGTCGGCTATCCCGGCGGACTGGCCCCCACGGCCGCCATCTCGCCCGTGCCGGTCCTGCGACGCATGTATGGCGTACATGCCTTCTTCGATCTCTTCAAGATTCACGTCAAGGCCGAGTGGCTCCAGTCCTTCGAGGCCGGAATGGACCATGGTCCGCGCCGCGGCTGGTACGTGGATCTCGATGGCCCGCTCTCGTCCAGCGATGACGTGTACGCGCAGTACAGCGACTACACGGATCCTTCGACCCCGCTCGGTCCGCCCTACCACACCAACCAGATCGCGATCGGCGAGGCCCACGAGTTCGCACCCGGACTCAAGTGGCGTACCGAGATGCTCTGGCGCTGGGAGCAGCTAGGCAAGTCCGTGCAGGACAGCTATCCCCGCTACCTGACCGGCGTCGAGATGGCCCTCTGAGTTCACCCGCATGAGCGGCAAGGCGACCCTTCATCCGCGGGTCTTTGCCACGGAATGTGACGAACTGGTTAAGGTCATTTTCCAAAGTAGGGAA
>JAJYIO010000057.1 GCA_021790035.1 bacterium
GGGGATTCGTGAGCTGGCACGCGATGGGCTGGTGAACGCAGATGGCTGACGACGGCGCGGCGCAGGTCCTCGAGGCTCGGGTGGCTCCGGCCCCGGGTGCCAGGCCGCTACCCAGGCGGCTGGTCAAGGTGACTTCCGTGCTCGCCCTGGTCGCCACGGTGTTCTTCCTCTTCTGGAAGCTCGACTGGATCGGGATGACCTGGGACGAGCTCACCGCGTTCGGAATCGTTCGCTCCTACATCCCTGACCTCGCCAACATCCTCCGCAACACCACGAACGCCTCGCAAGGACGCCTCAACTACACCCTGGCGATCCCCCTCATGGCCTGGCTTGGCCCCTCGATCGAGGCCTTCAAGCTGACGTTCGTCTTCATCGCGCTGGGCTGCATCGTCGCGGTGTGGCTGGCCCTCAAGAAGGCGGTCCGGCCGGTGACGGCTCTCGCTGTGACCGCCGTCTTGGCCTCGACCCCCGTGTTCATCGGCGCGGGACGGACCGCGGCCAACTCGGGGGACGTCCTCACGATGCTGGCGATCGTCCTCTATATCTGGACCCTGGCGCGCTGGACCGTCCGCCGTCGCGATGGCGACCTGGGGGCCGGACCGGCCATCTGGTGCGGGATCGCCAGCGGCGTGGCCCTCGGCTCCAAGCTGACCGACGGGTTGCTGATCCCGGCCGCGATCCTCTGGATCGGCCAGACGTTCGGCTGGAAGAAGAGCCTGCGGGATTTCTCGTGGTACCTTCCGGTCACGGCCATCGTCGCCGTCGCCGCGCATCCGCTCTTCCTCCTGGGGCCAGCGGCGGTGATCGCCGGGATCCACGACGCGGACGGGTACGACCATGCATCGCAGTTTTATCTCCTGGGTACCTACGTCAAGCATCCGCAGTGGTACTTCCCGCTGGCCGATCTGCTGGCCAAAACCTCGGTGCCGATGTTCGCCTTCTTCCTCTGGGCGGCCTGCGCCGAGGCGGTGCGGTCGATCCGGGCTCACCGCCTGGATCCGTGGGTCGGCGTGGCGACCTTCGTCTTCGGCCTCGACTACCTCTTCGTCTTCAAGGGATTCCAGGGCGCCCACTACTACCAGCCGGCGGTCGTCGCCATGGTCTTCGTCGCGGCTCCGCTCCTGGATCGCCTCTTGTCTTCCGCCCGGCGCCGGACGCAACTCCTGGCTGCCATCGGCGTGGCCATGACGCTGACGTACCAGGTGGGACTCGACGCCTGGCTGGCACCCGATTTCCTGCAGGCCGGGCGCCAGTTCGGCGACAGGTTCCAGGGCGAGTTCTCGGGGCCGGCCGTCAACCACTGTCAGGGCGGCCCCGAGGCACTGGCCAGCCTCGATCGGCTCGAGGCCGCTCGCCATTACGGCCACGCCTATGTCCTGGTCCACTGCGGGCCGGTCCTCGCTGCCGATTCCGACGCGGGGCCGGTCCGGTCGGTCCTGAACATCGACGACTATCCCGACGGTGGCCCCCCGGCTCGGCCCTACTGGCTCCTCATCAGCCACGTCTACGACTACTACTCCTACGGATCGCCCCAGGCCCAGTATGATGCGCTCGCCCGCAGAGCCCGGGCCGTCCAGGATTGCACCCTGGAATGGGGCACCCCCGCCAGCTCCTACGAGATCTACTCCTGCCCGGCAGCGGCAGCTCCGGCGGTGACGCCCCGGCCCAGCTCCGTCCCGATGGTGATGAGCGCCCCGGCGTCCGCGCCCACTTCCCCTGCGAGGGCACGGTGATGATGCCAGCAGAGCATGCACGACCCGGCGATCGTGGCCCCGAGAAGATGGCCGTCATCATCGGCGCGGGCCCGGCTGGCTTGACCGCGGCCTGCGAGTTGCTGGAAAGGACCGGGATCCGGCCGATCGTCTTCGAGACCACCGAGGCCCTGGGCGGGCTGGCGCAGACCCTCGAGTACCGGGGCAATCGGATGGATATCGGCGGCCATCGCTTCTTCTCCAAGGTAGATCGAGTGACCGACTGGTGGAAGGCGATCTTGCCCTTGCAGACCGCCCCGGCGCGCGACGATCGCATCCTGGGCCGGGATCCCGGCCTGCCGCAGGCCGAGGAGCGCCCGTCGCGGGAGGCCGACCCCGAGCAGACCGACCGGGTGATGCTCGTGCGGCGGCGGCTGTCGCGGATCTTCTTCATGCGCCGGTTCTTCGACTATCCGGTGTCGCTCTCGCTGTCGACCTTCCGCAATCTTGGCCCCCTCCGGATCCTGCGCATCGGCGCGAGCTACGTCCTGACGCGCCTCCTGCCGCACCGGCAGGAGGCTTCGCTCGAGGATTTCTTCGTCAACCGCTTCGGCTCGGAGCTGTACCGGACGTTCTTCAAGGACTACACCGAGAAGGTCTGGGGGGTGCCCTGCCGGGACATCAAGCCGGAGTGGGGAGCCCAGCGGATCAAGGGGCTGTCCGTCACCCGGGCGATCGCCCACGCCATCAAGACCCGGTTCTTCCGTGACGACTCGGTGGCCCAGAAGCAGACCGAGACCAGCCTGATCGAGCGGTTCATGTACCCCAAGCTAGGACCGGGTCAGATGTGGCAGGAGGCGGCCCGGATCGTCACCGAACGTGGCGGCGAGATCCACCTGCGCCACCGGGTCGTCGGCCTCAATTGCGGCCCATCCGGCGGCGCCGCGCTGCCGGACGGGACCGGTCCGATCGAGGTCACGGTCCAGGATCTGGAGTCCGGGCGGACCTTCACCCAGGTGGCCGACTACGTCTTCTCGACGATGCCCATCAAGGATTTGGTCGAGGCTCTGGGGCCCGGCGTTCCCGCCGACGTCCAGAGGGTCGCCGGCGGCCTGCTCTACCGCGATTTCATCACCTGCGGCGTGCTCCTGCGGCGGCTCGAGCTGATCAACCAGACGGCGATCCCCACGATCAACGACCTCGTGCCCGACAACTGGATCTACGTTCAGGAGCCCGAGGTCAAGGTCGGTCGCCTGCAGATCTTCAACAACTGGAGCCCCTACCTGGTGGCGGATCCCGACACGGTGTGGGTCGGGATGGAGTACTTCTGCAACGAGGGCGACGAGCTGTGGTCGATGCCCGCCGAGGACTTCGCGCGGTTCGCCATCGACGAGCTGGCTCGCATCGACATCATCGACCCGGCGGATGTCCTCGACAGCACCGTCCACAGGATTCCCAAGGCCTATCCGGCGTACTTCGGCTCGTATGACGAGTTCGCGGTCCTGCGATCGTGGCTCGACCGCTTCGAGAACCTGTTCCTGATCGGTCGCAACGGCATGCACAAGTACAACAATCAGGATCACTCGATGCTCACGGCGATGGTCGCCGTGGACAACATCCTGGCGGGCATCCGAACCAAGGACAACCTCTGGGAGGTCAACACCGAGGCCGAGTACCACGAGGTCAAGGAGCGCCGCATCGCCTCGGCAGCGCTCGAGCCTGACGGTCAAC
Source organism: bacterium (assembly GCA_021790035.1). GTDB lineage: Bacteria > Cyanobacteriota > Sericytochromatia > S15B-MN24 > VGJW01 > JAJXWQ01. The sequence goes on from JAJYIO010000057.1 coordinate 3,423, forward strand.
CGGCGGGTTCGGCGCGGTGATCGAGCGTCTCGAGGCATCGGCCGAGGAGCCCGTCCCAGGCCGAGAGGGTGGGCGGATATACGCGACCCTGGCCTCGTTCGTGGCGCTCGTCGTCTACGCACTGTCAAACAACGGAAGCTTCCAGTTCTTCAACTACCACGTATGGCTGGCCGACGCCTTCCTCCATGGCCGCCTCTACCTGGTCAACCCGCCGCCCTGGCTCAACGAGATCACCCGGATCAACGGCCACTACTACGTGTTCTTCGGGCCGGTGCCGGCGATCCTCTTGATGCCCCTGGTCGCGATCCTCCACACCCACCTCGACCTCGCCCGGGTGTGCGTCGCGATGGGGGCCCTCAACGTGGGCCTGTTCTGGCGCCTGTTCGAGCGTCTGGGCTGTTCGAGGCGGGTCACGGCGGCCTTGACCGTGGTCTTCGCCTTCGGCTCGGTCCATTACTGGGCCAGTTTTTACGGCAATACCTGGCTGTGGGCGCAGCTCTGCGCCGTCTTCTTCCTGTTGACCGGTTCTCTCGAGGTACTGGGTCGACGCCGGGCCTGGCTGATCGGACTGCTCCTGGGCTCGGCCGCGCTCTCGCGAGAGTCGTGCGCGCTGGCGTTTTTCTTCTTCGCTCTGCTGATCAACCATCCGCGGCTCGACCTCCGGAGGTCGGCCCAGTTCCTGGGCGGCATCGGCGTGATGGCGCTGGGCGATTTCTGGTACAACTGGGCGCGGTTCGGTAACCCGTTGAACAACGGCTACCTGCACGCCAACCAGTCGTTCTGGCACCCCGAGTTCGGATCCTTCAGCTGGCACTACATCTGGCCCGAACTGGGGACCTACTTCTGGCGCGGTCCGACCTTCGTCTCGCATTTCCCGTTTGCCGAGCTCACCGACCATGGCCTCTCGATCTTCTGGACCACGCCCGCCATCTGGTGCCGGCCCTGGGGATCCTCGTGAGCCGGGTCGTGGCGCTGGTCAAGAGCGGGAAGCTCGCCGAGGTCCGGGGCGATCGCGACCTGGCCATCTCGGTCGCGGCCTGGGCGGCGCTGCTGCCGATGGCGGGCCTCTACCTGGTGTACTTCTGGGATGGCTGGCGGCAGTTCGGAGCTCGCTACAGCCTCGACTACGAGGTCTTCATCTTGATCCTGCTGGGGCTTTACCTCAAGGATCGTCTGACCTGGAAGTTCAAGGCCCTGGCGATCGCCTCGGTGCTGGTCAACGTCTGGGGTATGCTTTACTGGCGCCTTTCTCGGTGGTAGGCAGGGTCGTGGCCGCTCTGCTGGACCGTTCGGGGCCTGCCAGGCCCTGGGATCGATGGCGGAGTAGCCCGCCCGAGGCCCTGGCGCCAGTCCACGAGGATCCGACTTGATGCTGGTCTTGAGCCTTCTTGCCGCGGTGGTCATCCCCTCTTCCCTCGTGCCGCGGGCCGACCTCGCTCCTTTCTCGGCGCAGGCCTTCGACGATCCCTTCGGGCAGCCGACCGAGCCCGTCTACCAGCCCGTCTCGCCCCCGGTTTATCTGCCGGTCCCGACTCCGGTGCCCCCGTCCAGGCCCCGCCTGGTCCCCCCGCCGGTGGAGAGCCGGGCTGCGAGGACGAGCACGACCCCCGTCACGGTGGCTGGCTGCTTCGACGTGCCCGGGATCGGCAGGGTATGTATCAACCCGGGCCAGAACCAGGCCCTGTCGCCGGATGATGCCAGGGCCCGGGCGGCGATCCATACCCTGGCGGTAGACGCCGAGCAGCGCACGAATGACGTCTTCGACGACTACTCCCGGGCCCGCGACGCCCTGCTGGCGATCGACCGGATCGCCAGCGAGTACGGCAGCGACCCGATCTGTCATGCGATCTCGGTCATGGCCGAGCGGACCCTAGGTCAGACCCGTTCGGACTGGGATCCCTTCGGCCAGGACAAGCTCTTCCGATCTGTCGACACCATCGCCCAGCTCTCGCAATAGGGAGGGCGCGCTGCCCTGCCGCCGTCGTGCTTTCTTCGAACCGACAGGAAGCGCCGACCCGTTCGAGGATTTGCACGCGATGCGCGAGCTCCAGGAACTGCGGCACCTGTCCCTGGCTGCGAGCTAAAGGCAACTCGGCCGGAGCCGACATATAGTCCAGGGTAATGCGAGGATCAGGGCATACCTCGGACGCAAAAATCGGCGCTGGCTGCCGCCAGAAGCTTGACAGCGAGCCAAACATAGCGGTACCACGTCGCAGGTTTAATGCGCAGAAGGGCAGCAGGCTCTTGACCGATCTCTACGCCATCGACAGCCACAAGCTCATGTACCATCCCCGGCGGGTGGCGCAGTGGCAGGACGTGGGCGGCGACTGGGAGAAGGCCAAGAGCGTATATCCCATCTACGTCGAGATGTCGCCCGTCGGAGGGTGCAACCATCGCTGCACGTTCTGCGTGGTCGACTACATCGGCTATCAGGCGCGCGCTCTGAGCCTCGAAATGCTCAAGACCAGGCTTCCGGAGATGGGCCAGCTCGGCGTCAAGAGCGTGATGTACGCAGGGGAGGGTGAGCCTCTGCTGCACAAGAATATCAATGAGATCGTCGCCGTGACCAAGGCCTCGGGTATGGACGTTTCGTTCACGACGAACGGTGTCATGCTCAACGAGCGGTTCGTCGAGAACTCTCTGTCGCTCGTTTCCTGGATCAAGGTCTCGATGAACGCGGGGACGCCCGCCACCTACGCCAAGGTCCACCGCGCCAGCGAGGATGAGTTCGGTCGGGTGGTCGGCAACCTGAAGCGGGCCGACGAGTACAGGCGCAAGCACGGCATCGACTGTCAGATCGGCGCCCAGGCGCTTCTCTTGCCGGAAAACGCCGCGGAGCTCAAGGAGCTTGCCCGACTTTGCCGGGACGAGATGGGGATCGATTATCTCGTGATCAAGCCATTTGCCCGGCACGAGCACAGCACGAAGGAAGCGTACGATCGCCTCGATTATGACCAGTACATGGCCCTCGAAAGCGAATTCGCGGAGTTTGAATCCAAGGACTTCCACGTCGTCTTCAGGAAGAACACGATGCAGAAGTACATGGAGCCTTCCGCGGCCAGGTACCCCAAGTGCTACGCATCTCCGTTTTTCCTGGCCTATGTGATGGCGGATGGATCCGTCTACGGCTGTCGCGATCGTCTTCTGGAACCCCAATTCGAGTACGGAAACCTCAACGAGCTGTCCTTCTCCGAGATCTGGGAGGGGCCCCGGCGCCAGGAGAGCTTTGGCTACGTCCGTGAAAAGCTCGACATCTCCGAATGCCGGAAGAACTGCCGGATGGACGAGGTCAATCGCTTTCTCCACAGGCTCGAGACGAGTTCTGTCCCGCACGTGAACTTCATCTAGTGAATCAAGCTGCGATGAAGCGAGCGGTATTTCTTGACCGGGACGGGGTTCTGAATCGCGCGGAAGTCCGCGACGGCAAGTCTTACGCCCCCCGCCGGCTGGCCGAGTTTCGGCTGTTCCCGCGCGTGGCAGAGGCGGTGCAAGGGCTGCGCGAGGCGGGGCTTGTCATCGTGGTCGTTACCAACCAGCCGGACATCGGTGCCGGACGGGTGAGTCTGGAGACCGTCGAGGCGATGCATGAGCGTCTGCGGGGCCGGATTCCGGTCGACGCCATCGAGGTGTGTCCGCATGTGCCCCAGGAGGGCTGCACGTGTCGCAAGCCGAGCGCCGGCATGCTCCTGGCCGCGGCCGACAGGATCGGCATCGACCTCCAGCAGAGCTTCATGGTTGGAGACCGGTACACCGACATCCTTGCGGGCGAACGCGCCGGCTGCCGCACGGTCCTGATCCATCGGGGCTGCGCGGGGCCCAGGCTAGCGGAACCCGATCTCGTGGCCACGTCCCTGCCCCTGGCGGCCAGGTGGATTCTTGGACTGACTGGCAAGGGGCATCCAGGGAGGTACTCGACTTGAGCAGCCGACTCGACACGCTCCGGGTCAAGATCTTCGCCGACGGTGCGGATCTGGATGGCATCCTTGCCATGCGCGCCAATCCGCTCATCGCGGGGTTCACCACGAACCCGACGCTGATGCGAAGGGCCGGGGTCCTGGAATACGAGCGCTTCGCCCGCCAGGTTCTCGAAGCCGTTCCCGATCGGCCGATCTCCTTCGAGGTCTTTGCGGACGAGCCCCGCGACATGGTCCGTCAGGCACGGGTCATTGCCTCCTGGGGACCGAACGTCAATGTAAAGATTCCGGTGTACAACACTCGTCGCAAGTTCATGGGCCCGATCCTTCGCGAGCTGTCCGAATCTGGCGTTACTCTCAACGTGACTGCGGTCATGACCCTCGATCAGGTGCGCAGAATCAGCAAGGTGCTGGCCCCTGCGGCACCGGCCATCGTCTCGATCTTTGCCGGACGCATCGCTGACACGGGCGTGGATCCGGTGCCACTCATGCGCTTCGCGCTAGAGATCCTTTCGGTGCGACCCGAGGTCGAGCTGCTGTGGGCCAGTCCGAGGGAACTCCTGAACGTGTTCCAGGCAGACGAGGTAGGCTGTCACATCATCACGGCCACGAACGACGTCCTTGCCAAGCTCTCGCTGATCGGCCGCAACCTGGACGATTACTCGCTCGAGACGGTACAAATGTTCCGGCGCGACGCCGTCGCTGCCGGGTACGAGATCGCACCACCGGGGCGAGTGGCGACTGCGGTTTAGGGGGGGCTGGTCCATGAGTTCGAAACCCATTGCCGTCGTGACCGGGGGAGCCGGGTTCATCGGCAGCCACATGGTGGATCTCTTGCTCGACCGTGGGTTTCGAGTGCGGGTCATCGATAATCTGGCGTGCGGGCGGCAATCGAATCTGGACCACCACTCGGGCGATCCGGATCTCGAGTTCTTGCGCAAGGATATCAACGAACTCGAGCCCGGCGAAGCGGTTTTCGGGGACGCCCGCCATGTCTTCCACTTCGCAGGGATCGGGGAGATCGTTCCGTCGATCGAGCGCCCGACGTCCTACATGGAGACGAACATCGGCGGGACGGTGCGCGTACTCGAGTGTGCGCGGCATGCTGGCGTGGAAAAGCTCGTCTACGCCGCGTCTTCCTCTTGCTACGGGCTGGCGTCGACCCCCACGGACGAGGGCCACCCGATCGCTCCGCAGTACCCCTATGCGCTGTCAAAGTACCAGGGCGAGCAGGCGGTTCACCACTGGGGCAAGATCTATCGGCTGGGCGTGAACTCGATCCGTATCTTCAATGCCTACGGTCCTCGTGTGCGGACGACAGGCACGTATGGAGCCGTGTTCGGTGTGTTCTTGAAGCAGAAGCTCGAGGGGAGGCCTCTGACGGTCGTGGGAGACGGAACACAGCGGCGGGACTTCGTCTATGTCACCGACGTTTGCGAGGCGTTCTTTCGGGCGGCGCAGTCGTCGAGATCGGGCGAAATATGGAACCTTGGCTCCGGAAACCCGCAGCCGATCAACCGGCTGGTCGAACTGCTCGGCGGGGAGGTCGTTCATGTGCCCGAGCGACCGGGAGAACCGCGAGAGACCTTCGCTGACATCCGCAAGATCCGCCGTGAACTCGACTGGGAGCCACGGGTCCCGTTCGAGGACGGGGTGGCCCGGATGCTTGCCGGCATCGAGCGCTGGCGCGACGCTCCGCTCTGGGACCCGGACTCCATCGCCATCGCCACCAGGACCTGGTTCGAGTTCCTTGGAGCACGAAGCTGATGATCACGACCCTCTCGGAAGAGTATCAACACAAGATCAAGACCGTCGAGGAACTGACCGAGATCGTCGGTCCGCGTCCCCGCGCCAGGCGGGTCGTCATGTGCCACGGCGTGTTCGATCTGGTGCACCCGGGTCACGTCCGCCATCTTCTGTACGCCAAGAGCCAGGCCGCCATCCTGGTCGTGAGCCTGACCAGCGACGCCCACATCTCGAAGGGATCCCTGCGTCCGTTCGTGCCGCAGAACCTGCGGGCGCTCAACCTGGCGGCTTTCGAGATGGTCGACTACGTGATCATCGACGAGCGGCCCACGCCCCTGGAGAATCTGGCCCGGTTGCAGCCGGACTTTTTCGCCAAGGGTTACGAGTACGTCGACGGCGGCCTCCACCCGATGACGCAGAAGGAACTGGACGTCATCCAGGCCTATGGTGGCGAGCTGATTTTCACCCCGGGCGACGTCGTCTACTCGTCTTCGGCCATCATCGAGTCGAGCCCGCCGAAGCTTGCCATCGACAAGCTTCTGGCGCTGATGGAGGGGGAAGGCGTGACGTTCGACCGCCTGCGCCTGGCGTTGCGCTCCTTCGATGGCCTGAAGATCCACGTGGTCGGCGATACCATCGTCGACAGCCTCACCCATACCACGATGATTGGCGGAGGCACGAAGACCCCGACGCCCAGCGTCCGCTTCGAACGTCGGTCGGATTTCATCGGCGGGGCTGCCATCGTTGCGGCGCACCTGAGGGCGGCGAAGGCAGAGGTCACCCTCTCGACCGTTCTAGGGAGCGATGGCCTGGCCGGATTCGTCCTCGATGAGCTCAGAGAGGCCGGGGTGGAATGTCAGGC